>DAIPIK010000128.1:0-3823 GCA_036770845.1 Polynucleobacter sp.
TAACGGCGTTCAAAGTTGGCCACAATGCCTTCGAAGGGATGTTGCCGCACGCTTAACTTGCCGCGCTCATTTAGATACTCAAAGGCAATATTGGTATCGCCTGATCCCATTAACACCAGGTCTTGTGCTTTTTTGGGCAGGTTTTCAAATGGTTTCTCAATATCAAAACCGGCATGCTTTGCTAAGGTCTGTAGCAGTTTGAAATAAAACTGATTGCGGCGATCCCAGCCTTTAATTGCGCCTGAGGCAAGCGATAAATCCGGGTGCGCCACAATGCGCTTGGGATCAAAAAAGGAGATGTGGCCTAAGCCATCGCACGAGGGGCATGCGCCCATCGGATTATTAAAGGAGAAGAGCCGCGGCTCAAGCTCTTGCAGCGAGTAAGAGCAAATTGGGCATGCAAACTTACTGGAGAAAATCGTATCAACACCCGTATCCATATCAACAATCATGGCTTTGCCATCCGCTAAGCGCAGGGCTGTTTCAAAGGACTCGGCTAAGCGCTGCTGAATATCGGGACGTACCTTAATGCGATCCACCACGACTTCAATTGAATGTTTATCGGTCTTTTTCAACTTAGGTAGCTGATCTACTTCAAAGATCTCGGCTTTTGCTGTGTTGGTAGTGCCGCCACCCGAGCGCACCCGAAAGCGCACAAAGCCCTGAGCCTGGAGATCCTGAAACAGGTCTACAAACTCACCCTTACGTTCACTCACGACGGGCGCCAAAATCATTAACTTGGTTTCGGGTGGGAGAGCCATCACGGTATCCACCATTTGCGACACGCTCTGCGCTGCCAAGGCCAGATTGTGTTCTGGGCAATGCGGTGTGCCGGCTCTGGCAAACAAGAGTCGTAAATAGTCATGAATCTCCGTGACCGTGCCCACGGTAGAACGGGGGTTATGGCTCGTTGCCTTTTGTTCAATTGAGATCGCGGGGGATAGGCCTTCGATGACATCCACATCCGGTTTTTCCATCAGCTGCAGAAATTGGCGAGCGTAGGCAGACAGGGATTCAACGTAGCGGCGTTGTCCTTCGGCATACAGGGTATCGAATGCCAGCGAGCTTTTACCGGATCCGGAGAGTCCAGTGAGAACCACTAACTTCTCTCTGGGGATGTCCAGATTGATATTTTTCAGGTTGTGCGTGCGCGCACCGCGGATCTTGATTTCGTTATTCATGGTTTTTAGGCGTAACTTGTTAATATAGCCTTTTCCCATGAATTCTTCTGAACTTCGATCCACTCTAGCCTTGGCGGGCATATTTGGCCTGCGTATGCTCGGCCTTTTCCTGCTTTTGCCGGTATTTAGTCTGCACGCAGAGGGCTTGCCAGGTGGCGACCGTGCCTTTTTGGTGGGTTTGTCCCTGGGAATGTTCAATATTGTTCAGGCCTTCTTTCATATTCCGCTGGGCGCACTGTCCGATCGGATTGGCCGACGCCCGGTTGTAGTTGGGGGTCTCGTCTGTTTTGTGCTGGGCGCCCTGATTGCGGCTAGCCACGATGATTTGCTGTGGATTGGCATTGGCCGTGGGCTCATGGGCGCGGGTGCGATTTCTGCGGCAATTTCAGCTTGGGTTGCGGACCTAGTGAGTGAAAAGGTGCGAACTATGGCCATGGCGATTGTGGGTGGCAGTATTGCCATTTCATTTGCGCTCTCCCTGGTCTTGGCTGCCCCAATCTATCGCTGGATTAGCTTGGACGGTATGTTTCTGTTGTTAGCCGCAATGGGCTTTGTCGCCATTTTGGTTGCGCTTTGGTACGTACCCACCCCAGAGAAAAAATCGGCTCCTCAGCACACTCCATTCTTTGAGATTTTGCGACGCCCCGAGTTGATGCGCTTGAATGTGGGTGTTTTTGTGCTCAACGCAACCCAAGTTGCGATGTTTTTAGTCGTGCCGCGTTTATTAGTGCAGATGGGCTTTCCACTCGCGCGCCATTGGGAAATCTACCTCCCGGTACTGCTCATCTCCTTTGCATTGATGGCGCCGATTTTAGTCCTAGGCGAAAAAAAGCAGCGCCTTCGCGTTGCGGTATTAGTAGCCATTGGCCTGTTATTTATTTCGCAAGCAGTCTTCATTGAAGCCACAACCATTTTGCTAATTTCAGCAGCCTTGTTGATTTACTTTGTCGGATTTAATTTACTCGAGGCACTGCAACCCTCATTGGTATCGCGCTGGGCACAAGACTCCAAGGGTACGGCGCTCGGTATTTACAATACCACTCAGTCCTTGGGGCTCTTTTTTGGTGCTGCAATTGGTGGTTTGGTAACCCAATACTTTGGCGAGTTATCGGTGTTTATGCTGGGAATGGCACTCATTTTTGCCTGGCTTATAATTGCATGGTCGATGCGCGAGTTACCAGCAAAAAAGCATGCCCAGGAAACTCCAGCCGCATAAACAGACAAGTTGACTACTTACCCGCTGTACAAGCCTCATTAACACTAGTGCATTGATTTACATTTTTTTCACATACATTTTCTTCGGGAGACATCATGGCTTCGGTAAATAAAGTCATCATCGTGGGTAACATTGGACGGGACCCAGAAACGCGTTATATGCCTAGCGGCGACGCAGTAACCAATATTTCAGTAGCCACATCGGATCGCTACAAAGACAAGCAAACCGGTGAGATGAAAGAAACCACCGAATGGCATCGCGTTGCGTTTTTTGGCAAGCTTGCTGAAATTGCTGGCCAGTACCTTAAAAAGGGATCGCAGGTATACGTTGAAGGCCGTTTGCGTACGCGTAAGTGGGCTGATGCCAGCGGACAAGAGAAATACTCTACCGAGATTGTGGCGGACTCGATGCAGATGTTGGGCTCGAAGATGGCCGGCGGCGGTGAGGGTGGCGAGAGTTATTCGCGTCCTAAGTCTGCTGATTCATCGAATTCAGCGCCAGCCCCTACAGCAGCATCGCTCGGCGCAATGGACGACGATATTCCGTTTTAAGTTTTAAATAAGCACTACTGTCTGGCGTGGCGTATGTTGTCAGGCCAGACAGCGTTGTAATCCGTTCGAAACGGATTGATGTCAAGGCCGCCCCGCCGCGTGTAGCGCGCATAGACTGATAACTTTTCTGGTTTGCACTGCCGTTTAATGTCGCAAAAAATGGTTTCTGCACAGTGCTCATGAAATTCCCCGAGCTCCCGAAACCCAATTAAATAACGCAATAAACCTTCTTCTTCAATCGGCCTACCCTGGTACCGAATTTGGATGCTGGCCCAATCGGGCTGTCCAGTCACTGGGCAATTCGATTTGAGTAAATGCGATACCAGGCATTGTTCTATGGGGGAACTCGAGTGATTTGCCTTCAATAAGGCTGGATCTGCTTTTATGTTCGGATCAATTTCAATATCAAGTCGATCCAGCAAAACCCCATCCATTTCGCGCATGCCGCGTTTTGAAACATGCTCCGGAGCAAACATGCGCATCCGAATTGGCGCCCCTGCAACGGCAGATAAATCAGCCACGACACGTTCCCGAAGCAGTTCTTCATCTGCAATGCGCTCATTGTTCAGGCTATTCAAAAACAGCTTGAAGGATTTGGACTCGATCATGCAAGGCGAGTCGGCAGGGATTTCAAACTCAGCTAAGGCGATTTGTGGCTTGCCTTTTAAATTGAGCCAGCTGAGCTCAAATGCATTCCACAGATCAACGCCAAAAAATGGGAGCACACTTGGCGAGCTGAGACCTAACTTCGCCCGGTTTTCTGCGCGTGGAATTGGAAACAGCACGCTGGGATCGTAGTGCTGCGGGTAGGCAGCTTCTTTGCCTAGTACTAGGCGGGAGGAATCGGAATAGCTCATAGAGAAAGTGGGTAAGGC
>DAIPIK010000129.1:0-3815 GCA_036770845.1 Polynucleobacter sp.
TTGCCAAACCGATCCCGCTAGTTGAGCCTGTGACCAATGCTGTTTTACCTTTTAATTGCATAGTTACTTTCTGAACATGAATGGATGCACTATGTTATTTAACTTTTCCTAGTGCTCGTAAAATCTTCTCTGAGGTAATGGGTTGATCAAAAACATGGGTGCTAAATGGTGCGAGTGCATCATTAATAGCATTGACGACTGCGCCAGGGGCCCCTGCAGTCCCGGCCTCACCAGCCCCCTTGGCTCCTAACTTGGACGATTTGGTTGGGGTCTCAACGTGAGCCACCTCAATATCTGGCATCTCATAGGCCATTGGTACCAAATAGTCAGCCATATTGCCATTGCGCATCAGACCACTCTCATCGTATAAACATTCTTCAAAAAGTGCTCCGCCAATACCTTGAACGATAGCGCCACGAACTTGCTCATCCACCAACATTGGATTGAGAACGCGTCCACAATCTTCAACAGCCCAATGTTTGAGTAACTTTACATATCCTGTATCAACATCAACCTCCACGTAAGAGGCTTGAACGCCATTCGTAAAAATAAATGGGTAGTCTTTTTGAGCGTAATGTCGGGTAACCATTAAATCAACTGAAAAATCGGCAGGTAAGGTATCTGGCCTAAAGTAGCCAATTCGCCCAAGCTCACTTAATGTTAATAATTGCTCTCCATTTGCCTTATCAACAATATTGCCCCTTCGAACTACAACCGAATCCGCATCCCGCTTCAGAATAGCGCCTGCCAACTTCAGGATATTGTCGCGCAATGCTTCGCAGGAGCGAAGCACGGCCTCTCCCCCAACCCCAGCGCCACGAGATGCCCAAGTTCCACCCCCATACGGGGTTACATCGGTATCGCCCGTAATGATCCTCACGTTCTGGATGGGAACGCCAACAGCATCAGCAGCAATCTGAGCAAAAATACCCTCAGTACCCTGTCCCTGTTCACCAACTCCAATCATGACGGATATGATTCCGGTAGGGTCTAAACGAACAGTTGCTCCGTCTTGAGATGCAATTCGAGCCCCGCCCACACCATAAAAGGCAGCGCTTGGATTGGTAAGCTCAATCAAGGTTGCAATACCAATTCCTCGATATATACCTTTTTTTCGTAACTCTTCCTGCTCTTTGCGAAGGGCGGGATAGTTCATCATCTTTTCAATCTTACGTAAGCACTGCTCATGCGACAAAACCTCCAACTTAATCCCAGAAATACCAGTGTAGGGATACGCATTATCTGGAATGACATTGCGCTTACGAATCTCAATAGGGTCCATCTTTAACTTTTGGGCAACCAAATCAACTAAGCCCTCCGTAACTGCACAGGCAATGGGATGCCCAACGCCACGATACTGGCATGTAGGAGTTTTATTCTGAAAAACAACTCTTAGATTTGCACGGTAGTTCTGGTGTTTATATGGACCGCCGACAAGATTAACAACTTGATTGCCCTCAATTGCACTGGTCCGTGGGAACATGGAATATGGGCCAATAGCAGTTAGATCATCAATCTCAAATGCCAAAATATCACCTTCTTTATTAGCAGCAATTCTGCCCTTAATACGGTGTTCGCGCGCATGAATATCGCTGACAAAAGACTCAAGACGATCGGCCACAAACTTAATGGGGCGCCCTAATAAAAGAGCAAGGCCAACCGTTGCAAAATCATCTGGATAGGCATGAACTTTAATGCCAAAGGAGCCACCAACATCTTTACAAATTACATGAACGTCTGATTCTGCAAGGCCAAATTGCCGGCAATATAGATCTTGCATCATATGAGGCGCTTGCTGAGAGTGATAAACCGTTAAACGCTTCTCGCCAGGATTAAAATCAGCAATTTGGCAACGCGTTTCTAAGGTCACCCCGGTATGACGACCAAAACCAAAAGTTGCTTCTGCGGTGACATCCGCGGATTTAAAAACATCGTCTACCTTACCGACATCCAGCGTACGAGTAAAGCATAAATTGTCACCGAGCTCTGGATGAATCACGGGAGTGGATTGATCTAAAGCCGACTCCATGCTAACTACTGCGGGCAACTCTTCCCACTCCACCTCAACATGGGCTAAAGCATCCTCCGCTTTTGCACGAGTTTCCGCAACGACTGCAACAACCGGCTCACCTTGCCAACAGGCACGATCCACTGCTAGAGCATATTCAGGAGCAGATTTCATTCCAGCTAAATGCCCGAGGGTCGCTACCCAGGGTTTACAAATCGTAGCCATTTGCACGCCATCAACGATGGCAATAACGCCAGGCATCTTGCGCGCCCTATCGGTATGAATCTGTCCAATTTTCATGTGGGCTACAGGCGAACGCCAATACACAACATGCCCCATTCTTGGGAACTGCAAATCGTCAATATAGGTACCTTGACCTTGCAATAAACGCCTTGCTGAGTGACGGGGCTCACTATGGCCGATATAGCGCTGATCACCCGTAATAGGATCTAATACAAGGCCTTGAAGATCGGTGGGCTTATTCATAGATTTTCTCCTGCATCTGTATGTACGATTATTAAGCGGTAGTAACTGGTTTTACTTGGCGACCGTCTGCGCGAGCCTCCAGTACCTCCATAATGGCGTCTACAATCGAATGGTAGCCAGTACAGCGACAATAATTTCCTGATATCCACTCTCGAACTTGCTCGCGATTAGACTTAGGTTGATGCTCTATAAGTTCTGCAGCGGCTAGCAACATTCCGGAGGTGCAAAATCCACACTGCAAGGCATTATGACGCAGGAACGCCTCTTGAAGATCATTCAATACGCCCTGCTCAGTCAAACCCTCTACCGTTTCAATCGTTGCACCATCGGCTTGCACAGCAAGATATAAACAGCCACGCACTATTTGACCATTAACACGCACTGTACACGCACCACAAGCCCCTTGCTCGCACCCAAGATGCGGGCCTTTTAAACCCAAATCTTCTCGCAAGAAATCTACTAAATGACGTCTCGGTTCAATTTCAGCACTTATCTGCTTACCATTAAGCATCATGTTGATTTGTTTTTTATGGTTCATGGCGATCTCCACTAAGGCATCATTTTTGTTAAGGCGCGCTCGAGTAATACACCCAATAAATGAGTTTTGGTTTCTTGACTATTGGTTATATCAGCCAAGGTCTCAATTTCCTCGCGAGCCAGATTGACGGCCTGCTGAATCAATGCGGCATCGATTGATTTACCCTCAATAAAGGCTTGTGCTTTACTAGCCATCGTTGGAATTGCTGCAACGGAGAAGAACGCAAGGCGGCAGGTTTGCACTTTGCCCTTATCAGTTCGAATCATGGCAGCTAATCCAACGGCAGCGTAATCGCCATGCCTGCGGGCTAATTCTTGAAAACTGTGGGCTTGATTGCTTGAAGCCAAGGGTATTTCAGAGGCAACTAAAATTTCGTCTGCCTGCAAGGTAGTGGTGTACAGATCAATAAAGAAATCTTTAGCGCTTATTTTTCGTACACCATTAGGACCCTGAATTACCATGATGGCATCTAAGGCCAAGCTGCAAGCCGGCCACTCAGCGGCAGGATCGCCATAGGCGAGCGAGCCACCCCATGTCCCTAAATTACGAATTGCTCGATGCGCAATATGAGGCGCGGCCTCTTTTAAAAGGGGGGCGTGCTGTGCAATTAAATCTGAACTCTCAATTTCAGTATGCGTGACAAGTGCTCCTATCCGAAGCATATTACCTTGCACAGATATGCCTTTCAGCTCAGAAACGGCCGTGATATCAATCAAGATACTAGGTTCAGATAATCGCAAATTTAGAGTGGCCAATAAGGTTTGTCCACCGGCAATAAGTCGG
>DAIPIK010000130.1:0-3807 GCA_036770845.1 Polynucleobacter sp.
GCGACTGGTCTCTTGCAACTCGCCTGCCAAAATCCATGCGCCGGCTTTTTTACCCAAAGTGGAGCCTGGCCAAATATGGGGACGAATGCCGCGTGCGCCCAAATAAGCGCCAGCATGCGGACCGCGCTCCTCTTCTTCTTTCTTTGCCACGTGACCGAGCAAACCAGTCAGTAAAGCCAAATGAATTTGCTCATAGGTTGCAGGTAGGCCGTTTTCTTTCCAGCCTTTTTCGCCGAGCATGGTGTGCAGCTGCCCATGCACATCACGCCACTCCCGCAGACGCCGCGGTGACAAAAACTGACTACGGCATTGGTTTTCAAGCTGGCGATTACTGTGCTTATGCGTTAAAGCATGGTGATACCAGTCCCAGAGTTTTACAAAACTCAGAAACTCCGACTTCTCATCTTTAAAGAGGAGATGGGCTTGATCAGCAGCTCCAGCTTGATCCATGGGGCGCTCGCGCGGGTCTTGCGTGGCCAAGGCTGCGGCAATGATCGTTACTTCGCGCAGCGCGTGATGCTCGCGCGCCGCAAGCAAGATGCGACCGATGCGCGGATCCAGCGGCAAATCAGCCAGTGCCTTACCCGTATTCGTTAAGGTAAAGGTGTTGTTTTCCCCTTCGGTTTCAATCGCGCCAAGCTCGTCTAGCAATTGAATGCCGTCGGCGATTGCACGGCCCAGCGGCCGATCAATGAATGGAAAGTCTTGAATCTTCGAGAGTCGCAGTGCGCTCATTCGCAAGAGAACAGCAGCCAATGAGCTGCGCAGAATCTCAGGATCGGTAAAGCGGGGTCGTGCTTCAAAATCCGCTTGGCTATAGAGCCGGATGCAAATACCATCCGAAACCCGGCCGCAGCGCCCCGCCCTTTGGTTGGCAGCCGCTTGCGAAATCGGCTCAATTTGCAACTGCTCGACCTTATTGCGATAGGAGTAGCGCTTCACACGCGCTAAGCCGCTGTCAATCACATAGCGAATATTCGGAACGGTCAATGAGGTTTCGGCAACGTTGGTAGTCAAAATAATGCGCCGACCATTGCCAGGCTGAAACACGCGTTCTTGCTCTGCAACCGACTGACGCGCAAAGAGGGTCAATACGTCTGGATGAAAACGGCTTTGCAAAACAGAATCTTTTCTGAGGGTTTCAGCGCAATCCCGAATCTCCCGCTCGCCCGGCAAGAAAACCAACACATCACCCGAACCAGAGGCGCCCACACTCCAGACTTGAGTCACTGCCTGCGCAACTGCATCCGGCAAATCCATCACTTCTTTTTTTGCATCGAGCTCGAGTGGCACATAGCGCTGCTCGACTGGGAAGAGCCGTCCACTGACCTCAATCACGGGCACTGCTTTAGAGCCGATCGTGAAGTGCTGCGAAAAACGCTGCGCATCAATCGTGGCTGAGGTAATGATGATCTTGAGATCGGGGCGCTTGGGCAATAGTTGGCGCAGGTAACCCAATAAAAAATCGATGTTGAGGCTGCGCTCATGTGCCTCGTCGATGATCAAGGTGTCATAGGCCTTCAGTAAGGGATCGCGCTGGGTCTGTGCCAGCAAGATGCCGTCGGTCATGAGTTTGATTGAGGCGCCGGCAGTCGTCTTATCCGCAAAGCGGATTTGGTAACCCACATCCTCACCCATGGGCGTTCCAAGTTCATGGGCAATACGTTTAGCGGTTGCTGTAGCAGCAATGCGGCGCGGCTGGGTGTGGCCAATCAAGCGGCCGCCATTCATAGTCCCGCGGCCGAGCTCCAAACAAATCTTCGGTAACTGCGTGGTTTTGCCCGAACCGGTCTCGCCGCAAACGATCACCACCTGGTTAGAGCGCAGCGCCTCCATAATGACCTCACGCTGACCCGAGACCGGCAACTCCTCCGGAAAGCGGATGGCGATTCGCCTAGGGCCGCCATGAATTGTGTTGGAAGCAGGCACAGCATCGGATTTTGGTTGGTTTATCGGCGGCATCACCCTATAATTTTCTCACTATGGCAGCTAGCACACCGAACTCCCCCGCAAAATCACCTCCCGAAAGCGATACACCGGGCAACTTCCCTTTTGTGGGCTGGCTCAGAGACGTCGCCCCCTACATTCATAGCTTTCGAGAAAAGACCTTTGTCATCGCCTTTGCGGGTGAACTGGTTCAAGAAATCGGCTTAGAACGCATTATTGAAGACATTGCCATGCTGCACGCCATGGGCATGCGGATTGTCTTGGTCCATGGTATTCGTCCGCAAATTGAAGAGCAGCTAACGCTACGCCAAATCAAGAGTCAGTTTGGCCAGGGCCATATGAACGGCTACCGCATTACCGATGCCGCTGCTCTCGAGTGCGTCAAAGAAGCCGCTGGTGAACTGCGTCTCGATATTGAGGCTGCGTTTAGTCGCGGTCTACCCAATACCCCGATGGCGGGCTCCCGCATTTCAGTGATCTCGGGTAACTTCATTACTGCCATGCCATTTGGTGTGGTGGATGGAGTGGACTTTATTCATACGGGTCTTGTGCGCAAAGTGGACTCGGTCTCGATTAAGCTCTCGCTCGATAGCAATAAGATCGTCTTGCTCTCCCCATTGGGCTTTTCGCCGACGGGTCAGGCTTTCAATCTATCTTTTGAGGACGTTGCTGCGTCAACTGCTGCCGCCCTCAAGGCAGACAAGATTGTGTTCTTAACACCTTACTCTGGCCTCCACGATGAAGCAGGCGACCTCATCACGGAACTGTCCTTGGCGCAAATGCAAGAGTACGTTACCAGCCACCCAGAAATTCCAGCGGGTATGAAAACCTTACTTACCCTGTCGGGAAGGGCAATTAAGGCCGGCGTCAGCCGTGTTCACTTCTTACCCTGCAACCGGGATGGCGCCTTACTTGAAGAACTCTTTACCCACGATGGCGTTGGCATGATGCTTGCCTCATCCGGCATTGAGAATCTGCGCGAAGCAAATCAAGATGATGTGGGCGGTATTTTGCAATTAACCATGCCCCTGGAAGAAGAAGGAATTCTCGCAGCCCGTGGTCAAGATGTGATTGAGCGCGACATCGATCGCTTCTCGGTGATTGAGCACGACCGGGTCTTATTCGGTTGCGCTGCTCTATTCCCTTTCCCGAACGGCATCGGCGAGCTCGCCTGCTTAGTGGTTGATCCAGACGTGCAAGGCTCCGGCGATGGCGAGCGTTTGCTCAAGCGGGTTGAGGCCAGAGCTAAAAAAGAGGGCATTACAAAACTATTTGTCCTGACGACCCGCACCGAGCATTGGTTTTTGAAGCGCGGCTTCATGCGCTCCAGCGTGGATGATTTGCCTGAAGAGCGCAAACAAATTTATAACTGGGATCGTAAGTCGATGGTCTTGACCAAAAACTTGACATAATGCAAGTTCGACTTTTTAGTATTCACTGATTGCATTTAGAAAGGTTTACGCAATGGCACGGATGGTTCAATGTATCAAGCTTAATAAAGAAGCCGAGGGAATGGA
Organism: Polynucleobacter sp.; assembly: GCA_036770845.1. Lineage (GTDB taxonomy): Bacteria > Pseudomonadota > Gammaproteobacteria > Burkholderiales > Burkholderiaceae > Polynucleobacter. The sequence goes on from DAIPIK010000130.1 coordinate 3,465, forward strand.
CTTTGCACCCCTTCCAGGTGATCTGGGGAAAAAACTCTGGCAGGAAGTCTCCAAAGAGGCGTGGGCTGGCTGGTTAAAGCACCAAACCATGTTGATCAATGAGAACCGCCTCAATATGGCCGACCCTCGTGCGCGCCAGTACCTCTTAAAGCAAGTGGAAAAATACTTCTACGAAGGCGGGGCCGATGCTGCAACGGGCTACGTGCCGCCTAGCGCCTAAGCTGCCTAAGTTAGGCGCTGCGAATGTAAAAAGGACCGCTCAGCGGTCCTTTTTTATTGACTGACTAGTTGATTATCTAAATGCTTAGGAAAAATCGACGCGCTTGACTCCACTCGCACCGCC
>DAIPIK010000131.1:0-3770 GCA_036770845.1 Polynucleobacter sp.
CTGGAACCGCTGTGATGGGCACGCGCATTGAAGTGGCTTACTTTGATCAAATGCGCGAAGGCCTCGATCTCAATGCATCGCTGGAAGATTACATCAGCCCCGGAAGCGAATGGATCGAAATCAATGGCAATCGCAAGCACGTGAAAAGTTATTTAAGTGATTTCTTATTCGCGCCAGAGCGCACCAATTCACCGGTCAGCACTTTGTCAGGCGGTGAGCGCAATCGCTTGTTGCTTGCTCGTCTATTTGCAAGGCCAGCAAACGTCCTAGTGCTGGATGAGCCCACCAATGACTTGGATATCGATACTCTGGATCTCTTGGAGCAATTGCTGCAGGACTATAAAGGCACCGTCTTTTTAGTTAGTCACGACCGTTACTTTTTAGACAATGTCGTGACCAGCATTATTGCCAATGAAGGCGATGGATTTTGGCGTGAGTACGAAGGCGGCTATGAGGATTGGAAAATTCAGAAGGCACGCTCTGATCAAATTCGCTCAGAAAATGGCAGCTTAAAAACAGAGCCTACCGCAAAAGCAGTCATCAAGCCGGCAGAAAAAGGAAGTAAAGAAGCCAAGCCAGTTGCCACTAAGAGCGGTGTTCAAAAACTCAATGGCAAAGAGCGCCAAGAGCTAGAGGCATTGCCTTTGCAGATTGAAGTGCTTGAGGCAGAGCAGGCTGAGATTGGCCTGGCGATGAGCAATCCCGATTTATACAAAAATGAACCAGAATTAGCCGCAAGCATGCAAGCCCGCTTAACAGAAGTGACCAATCAGGTCGATGCCATGCTGCAGCGCTGGGAATTACTGCTAAGCCGTTCCGAATCCTAAGCCGAGGCTTGCTTATTCTTTGCTTAGAGCAGTATTAGCAAGGTGGAGTTGACTACGCAGCCGATCAAGCTCATCGAGCAAATTCAGGGCTAATGCCACGCCAGGTAGATTGAGTTCCAAGTCGTGCATAAGGCGTGCAGCCGTTTTGGCTCGCTGAAGGGAGCTTCCACTAAAGCGCCAGTCTTGGGGTGATGCTCCAGCCGGACTTAAAACACCTTCGGAGACCCAAGCCATGATCAGGTCTTCTGGAGTTTGCGTCGCTTGGGCTAGTTCCACTATTGTCATATGCACATCATGCTCAACAATGCTGCCTTCAATCCAAGTAATGTGGGTTTGTGTCATACCATTTATCCCTTTCAGTGACTTCTGGGCTTGAAATCAAATGCACCTTGCAGTGTGCGATAGGCTTCTTTTTGCGCATCGGTTTCTGCCTTGGGTAAAACAATATTGGGTACAACATAGAGATCACCAGGCTCTTTGCTGGGGATGCCTTTACCTTTGAGGCGCATCTTGCGTCCAGCAGGAGTGTTGGGGGGAATCGTCAACTCAAGTAGGGCGCCGCTTGGCATAGGTACGTTGACGTTAGTACCTAAGGCCGCCTCCCATGGACTCAGTGGCAAATCAAAAAATACATCCTTGCCATCGACTCGGTAGGTTGGATCTGGATTAATACCGATCTCTAAATACAGATCGCCTGCTGGCCCGCCACCAAAGCCAGGACCGGCTTGACCGGCCAGACGTAAATTCTGACCCGCACGAATGCCTTGCGGAATGCTGACATCCAATTTGCGCTCTTGCATGAATAATTGACCCTGATCATCGTAGGCTGGCATGCTTAAACCAATGGTGCGTTTGGCGCCCTGGTAAGCATCAATTAAGTCAATCATGATTTTGGCATGCTGATCTTGGCCTTTAGCGGATCTGGGTTGTGATTGGCGGCCAGCCTGCGCGCGAGCACCTCGGCCAAACAGGGATTCAAAAAAATCACTTTGGTCGCCGCTAAATTCACCATCTGTAAAGGCGCCACCATTCCAATCGGGTGGGGGATTGAAGTCTTGTCCGCTCTTCCAATTGCTGCCCATTTGATCGTATGCTGTGCGCTTTTCGGGGTCTTTTAATACCGCAAATGCTTCCCCCACTTCTTTAAATCGCTCCTCAGCACCCGCTTCTTTACTGACGTCCGGGTGGTATTTGCGCGCCAGCTTGCGATAGGCTTGCTTAATCTCATCTTGGCTTGCGCTGCGGGCAACGCCGAGCGTTTCGTAATAGTCCTTGAATTTCATCAGGCGAAAGCGACTCCTGTAGTGGTATTGATTTGTGCTTCAACCCATTTTACAGATCTTTATGGCGTCTGAAAGCAGAAAAGGGTTGGCCAAAGCGCCAGCCCTTTGGCTTAACTCATAATGCCAATTTGCCAGGGTACAAACTCGTAGTCGCCCAATCCCAAAAGCTCACTCTTCGATGGCTTACCGGAGGCAGTATCCAAGAAGAGTTCAAAGATACGCTGGCCCATTTCTTGTACGGAGACGGTGCCATCTAAAATTTCACCGCAATTGATATCCATGTCTTCCGTTAATCGTAAGTACATCGGCGTATTAGTGGCTAGCTTGATGCAGGGCGCTGGCTTACTGCCAAACATCGAGCCGCGACCTGTAGTAAAGGCAATCAAATTGGCGCCGCCTGCGATCTGACCCGTTGCCGATACTGGATCAAAGCCCGGCGTATCCATAAAGACAAATCCCTTGCTGGTGACTGGCTCGGCATAGCGGTAAACCTCCATTAATGGACCGGTGCCGCCTTTCATGGAAGAGCCTAAGGATTTCTCAAAAATATTAGCGAGTCCGCCTATTTGATTGCCAGGGCTCACTTGACCATTAATCTGGACATCACGGCCAACCGAGTACTCGTCTTTCCACCAGCGAATGCGCTGGATTAGTTTTTCACCAATCTCTTTGGTCGCCGCGCGGCGGGTGAGGGTATGTTCAACGCCATAAATCTCGGGCGTCTCCGACAAAATACCCGTGCCCCCGTGCCGCGCCAGAATGTCAACGGCAGCGCCTAAGGCGGGATTAGCAGTGATCGATGAGAAGCCATCGGAGCCACCGCACTGCAGACCGACGCACAAGTGGCTTGCCGAGACAGTTTCCCGCTTAGCCTTATTGGCGTCGGGCAAGAGCGCTTTAACCGCCTCAATCCCGGCTTCAATGGTTTTGCGGGTGCCACCACTCTCTTGCATGATGAAGGTATGTAAGGTGGAGCCTTCTATGAGGTCCTCCTGCTCCATTAGGCCTTTAAGTTGGTTGCGCTCACAGCCTAATCCAATTACCAAAGCGGCAGCGAGGTTGGGGTGCCGCGCATAGCCAGCCATGGTCCTGCGGAGCAATTGCATTGGCTCGCCCGTCATTTCCATGCCGCACCCAATCGAGTGACTAAAGGCAACAACCCCATCCACATTGGGATACTCGGCTAAACGCTCAGGCGTAAACCATTCGGCAATCTTATTCACTACCGTCGCTGAACAATTGACGGTCGATAAAATGCCAATGAAATTCCGTGTGCCCACTTTGCCGTTGGCGCGCACATAACCCTCAAAGGTGGCACGTTCCGATTCTGGCAATAGAACAGTCGGCTTAAATTCACTGGCGTAGGCGTAGTCCCGATCAAATTCTTTAAAGTCGGTATTGTGACCATGCACCATAGTGCCGGGCTCAATATCCACATTCGCAAAGCCAACGGTGACGTTGTACTTCAGAATGGGCTCCCCTTTTTTTATTGACCGTGCCGCAATTTTGTATCCCGCCGGTACTTGACTACGGCTAGTGAATTGTTCGCTCGGCACTTCGGCACCAATACCAACGTCGACCCGAGCAACAACAACGTTGTCATTAGGGTGCAAGCGAATCACGGGCCCGATCAGGCGCTTTTCAGAGATTTCAATCATGG
>DAIPIK010000132.1:0-3647 GCA_036770845.1 Polynucleobacter sp.
TTGTGCGGTTGGTAGATCGCTACTATGTATGGCTCATTCTGTTGCATCGCTATCCTCACGGAATTCGCGGTGTTGCTGGATTTGCCTTCGGAATGTCCCGGTTATCCTGGCCGACATTTCTGGTGTTCAATTTCGTTGCGGCTGGAATTTGGTCTGGTATCGTTTTATCAACCGGCCATGCGTTTGGCCAAATTTCGGAGAAGCTGTTAAACGATGCTTTCTCAGGTATCGGCATAGTCATGCTGATTGTCTTCCTCGCGCTGTCATGGGTATTGAGTAAGAAACTCGAGCGTGTAGCCGAGCAAAGTTGAATCTCTGCAATAACCCTGTAGCCGCTCAAGACGCCTGAATTTAACTTGAGAAATTACCAACATTGATCCCCCTGCCCTTCAAGTGCACACCGAGCGCCTGTCGCGCGACGCTTTGCAAAAGTTCAGAAAATACCCAAATTACTAGATACTTCAGCGGTATTCAAGCTCTACGAGTCCTTGCCAAATACAGGAAATTGAGGGTTTGTACGATGATCACAGCATGAAGAGAGGTGGGACAATTTTCTTGCTAAATTTAAAATTCAAATTCGTCAATGGTTTACTGGAGACACATTATGAAGAAACAACTAATTATTTTGATTGCGGCATGCCTGGCCATGGCCACAGCCTTTGCACAAAACAATTTGAGATTTGCCAATACCCTGTCGGCAACCGATACACACAATATCGCGGCTCAACATATGGCCGAACTGCTCAAAACCAAAACTGGCGGCAAGTTGACGATGAGCGTTCATCCAGCGGGAGAACTAGGCAACGATGGTGCAATTTTAGAAGGTGTTCGCTTAGGCACAATTGACATTGGGCTAACTGGCAATCCCTTTTTCACGCAGTTCGCACCGCGTCTTAACGCAATGGATCTGCCATTTTTGTTTCGTGATCTCAATCATGCGCACAAAGTCATGGACAGCAACATCGGCTCTGAGCTTTTGTCCGACTTGGAAAAGAACCGCATGAAGGGCTTGGCTTTCTGGGAAATCGGCTTTCGCCAAATAACCAACTCTAAAAAACCGATCGTCGTTCCGGACGACCTAAAGGGTATTAAGATTCGCACTACACCCAACAAGGCCCATATTGAAGCCTTTAAAATATGGGGCGCTAATCCCACACCCATGGCCTTCACCGAGCTTTACCTTGCCCTAAAGACTGGCACAGTTGATGCGCAAGAAAACCCCGTAAATAACATTTATGCAAATCGCATGTTTGAAGTTCAGAAATATTTATCTTTCACTAACCATGCATATACCGCTTCAATCGCTGCGATGAACTTAAATCGCTTCAACGGTTTGCCAGCCGAGCATCGCAAGGCATTGCTGGAGTCAGCACTAGAAGCAGCACGCTTTCAGCGCGATCTCAATGCTAAGCAAGAAGGTGAAAATCTAGCCAAAATCAAAGCTGCAGGTGTACAAGTTAACGAAAAAGCCGATTCTCCAGCCTTCCGCAAAGCCGCCTATGACGCGGTAACCAAAACCTATACCGACGCACATGGATTGGATATCGTCAACCGTATATTGGCTACAAAGTGAGTTCGTCAATCGCTTGCGCTCAAATGCTTGGCATCGCTCCCCCGCCGCGTAACAATAAGCTACTTGATTTGTGTCGATGAATCATCCCCAACCCGCGGTGCAAAACGCAAGCGCAAAGCAAACCCTGTTCTTTAGGTTACCCGACTTACTGGCAGCAACCCTGCTTTTGGTGATAACTTTCTTGGTCACCGCACAGGTTCTTGTCCGTTACGCATTAGGCGGATCCTTGGTTTGGAGTGAGGAACTGACTCGCTTGCTTTTTGTATGGATGGTACTTGTGGCGGCAATTACTGCCCCGCGAATGCAAGTTGACTTCTTGGTTGATCTACTCCCGACACGAATACGAGCATTACAACGCATCCTGGTTGAGTTTGTGGTCATGGGACTCACAGTCGTCTTAATTCAAGGGGCTTGGGGCATGATGGATCTGCGCCAGTTTGACACCTACATTGCTTTGGGAATTTCAGTCAGCTGGGTATATCTTTCACTCTTTCTTGCTGGCTTTGCGTGGTTGCTGCGTTCGCTTGCGACCGTGGTTACGTATTGGCGCACACTAACGGGTCTACCATGACTCTGGCTGTCCTCCTTGGCGGTCTTGTGCTACTCAGTTTGTTAGGGGTCCCTCTGGCATTCGCCATCCTGGGCGCATGTCTTGCAACATTGATGATATTCAGGCCCCATCTACCCTTGGAATTGATGGCCCAACATGTTATCAATGGAATTGACAGCTTTCCGCTGATTGCCATTGCACTTTTTCTTTTCGCAGGTGAGCTGATGAATGCGGGGGGTATAACGCGCCGCATCGTGGATTTTGCAGCAACACTGGTAGGTCACATCCGTGGTGGATTGGGGCATGTCACCGTGCTTGCCAGCATGATCATCTCCGGCATCTCGGGCTCGGCCGTCGCCGATGCGGCTGCTACTGGCTCTGTGATGGTCCCTGCCATGAAGCGGGCTGGATTTCCACCAGCTTTTTCGGCTGCACTTTGTGAAACGGCTGCTGTGATGGGGCCGATCATTCCACCTTCGATTCCAATGGTGATTTACGCCATTTTGGTTGAAGCCTCTGTGGGTCACATGTTTGTTGGCGGCATCATTCCAGGCGTTCTCATGGGCTTGCTGCTAATGGGCATGGTTTGGGTGATCAGCATGCGCCGGGGTTATGCCAAGGAAACTTGGGGCGGCTTTGCTGCTGTTGCTACAACCTTTACAGCTGCTATTGCTGCGCTGGCAACACCCGTAATCATTCTCGGAGGAATTCTTGGCGGAGTATTTACAGTCACCGAGGCTGGCGCCATTGCCTGCGTTTACTGCGGCTTGGTCGCTGTACTCGTTTACAGACAACTGACCTTGAAGGAGTTCTGGCGATCGCTTGTTACGGCCGCCCAAGGAACCGCCTCGGTCATGTTGATTGTTGGCGCATCAGGTGTGATGGGCTGGATGATCGCAGATCTGCAGATCAACAAGGAAGCAGCAACACTCTTGCTCAGTTTTACAACGAACGACTGGGTCTTTCTGACTGTTGTGAATGTGTTTTTCTTGATTGTCGGTATGTTCATGGATCCACTTGCAGCGCTCATCGTTTTCGTGCCCATCTTGATGCCAGCGGTTCAAGCCCTGGGCATTGACCCCATTCACTTTGGCGTCGTCATTGTCATCAATCTAATGATTGGTCTTTGCACGCCGCCAGTGGGCTATCTGATCTACCTGATGGCGAACGTTGCCAATGAACCTCCACAGGCGGTGATCCGCGAATCGTTGCCGTTCTTAGGCGTGCTGATCTTTGTGCTGCTTTTGGTCACTTACATACCGGCATTGACGCTGACTTTACCTAAATATTTTTTAGGTTGAGGTATCTATTCTTATGCGAAGGCAGTTGCTCCAAGAAATGCTAGCCTTCCACATTGAGATCCTAGAATTTTTGTGAATCTGAAAAACCCTGATTCTTACTTAGGTCGAGAGTCCACAATTAAGAGCCCCTTTAGCAGCAAAGCAAGGGGTTTTTCTTTGATTTTTAAATCAGGCCACCGCACCCACTCCATAACGCCCAGTAAGCAGGCGACCGGTTCGAAAG
>DAIPIK010000133.1:0-3591 GCA_036770845.1 Polynucleobacter sp.
TGATCATCGGCTGCTTGCAAAATAACCGAGTAGGTATTGACGTTGGTGTAGATCGATGACACTTGGCGCTCACCAAAGGAGTTGTATAGCGCTTGGCGAATATCCGCTACCGTGACACCGGCAGTGGCTGCTTTTTCGCGGTCAATGTCAATCTTGACATTGAGGCCCCGCAATTGCGAGTCGGTATTCACGTCCCGAAAGATCGGGTCTGCACGCATCTTTTCTAAGATCTTGGTGGACCATTCATTAATGCCATCAAAGCCAACGCTTTGCAGGGTAAATTGATAACGGCTTTTGCTCGAGCGCCCACCCAGCTGCAGGTTTTGAATCGGGCGCATAAATACGGATAGGCCAGGCAGCTCTCTAAAGTCTCTGCGGAGGGACTCGAGAACTCCTTTCATATTCTCGCGCTCGCCTTTGGGCTTGAGCACAATAAAAATCCGGCCGGTGTTTGAGCCTGCGCTAAGGCCGCCACCCAAGATCGATACCGAATTGGCCACATTGGGGTTATTCATTACCATTTGCGCAGCCTTATCTTGTACCTCCAGCATTGCTGGAAAAGCCATGTCTTCTGAGGCTTCCAAGGTTGCAATGATCTGCCCAATATCTTCCTCGGGGAAGAAGCCTTTCGGGCTATAAATAAACATGACGATGGTCAGAATGATCGTAGCAACCGAGCCGAGTAAGACGGGCTTGCGGTAAATCAAAGCCTTGTCGAGGTAGTGAATGTAGCGCTCCGTAGTCCAAGAAAAAAACTGATCGAAGCGGCGATTCATCGCGAATTCTCGTGCCGGTATGCCAGGCTTTGGTAAAAAGCGGCTACAGAGCATAGGGACCAGCGTGAGGGAGACCACTGCCGACACCAAGACGGCCAAAGACACTACCACTGCAAATTCCCTAAATAGTAATCCGGCAGGACCTTGCATAAAAAAGAGGGGAATAAAGACGGCCACCAGGGAAAGTGAGATCGAAATAATCGTAAAGCCCACTTCCTTGCTGCCCTTAAGCGCCGCTTTTAATGGCGACATCCCTTGTTCGGTGTAGCGCACAATATTTTCAAGTACCACAATTGAATCATCCACTACCAATCCAACTGCCAGCGTGATGCCCAGCAAGGAAATATTATCCAAGCTGTAGCCCATGAAATAGAGCAAAGAGAAGGCGCCAATCAGGGAGATTGGCAAACTCAGCGATGGAATGATGGTGGCTGAGGCGTGTTTTAAGAAAAGGAAGATAACCAGCACGACGAGCGCAATGGTGAGTAGCAGGGTGATATTGACATCGTGAATCGCTTCACGAATGGAGATCGAGCGATCATTAACCGGGATTAATTTGATGGAGGCGGGCAATTGTTTTTCAAACTCGGGCAGTAAGGCCCGAACGGCATCGACCACCTTGACGGTATTGGCATTAGGCTGCCGTAATACGGCAATCGCAATCGAGCGCTCACCATTGGTGGTAGATAGCCAGCGGACGTTTTCATAGCTCTCGACCACATCGGCCACGTTGCCGAGGTAAATGGGTAGACCATTGCGCTGCGCAATGATTAAGTCACTAAAGTCTTTGGCGGTGACCAATTGCTCATTGGCATAAATTGTCATGGCTTGACGGGGGCCATCCAAAATCCCAACGGGGGTATTGCTGTTTGCTCTATTGAGGGCAAGCGCAATGTCTTCCATCGTTAGGTTATTAATCGCAAGGGCATCCGGCCTTGCTTTAACGCGAATGGCATAGCGCTTTGCGCCATAAATCTGAATTTGCGCCACACCGTCGATCGTCGATAGGGTGGGTGAAATTAAATTTTCTGCGTAATTATTTAAATCGGACAGATCGAGTGAGGGTGAGGTCATGCCGATAATTAAGATCGGCGCGTCGGCGGGATTGACCTTCCGATACGACGGTGGAATGGTCATCTCAATCGGTAGACGCCGCTGCGCTCGCAGTAATGCCGCCTGTACATCCACTGCAGCCTTATCAATGTCGCGGTCGTTATTAAATTCCAGAGATATGCTGGTGCTGCCGAGGGAATTTACCGAGCTAATGAGCTTGATACCATCGATGGTAGAAAATTCTTTTTCAAGGGGCAGCGCAACCGCCGAAGCCATGGTTTCTGGCGAAGCACCAGGCAAACTCGCGCTGACTGAAATGACGGGGGTATTAAAACTGGGAAGAGCAGCAACCGGAATTTTGGTGTAGGCGACGATCCCAGCAATCACTGTCGCTAGCGACAGCAAAGTGGTCATAATTGGCCGCCGAATACACAGCTCAGACAGCGTCATTTTTTCTCAGGCGCCGCGGGGGCGGTGGGCGCTGGCTTAGCCAGTGCTTTTGGTGTGTTTACTGGTTTTGCTTCGCGCACTTTACTGCCGGGTCGCAGATTTTGTTTACCTTCAACGATAACGCGTGAGCCTGCATCAATGCCCTCAATCACCGCATTGCCTTGGTACTCGTAAAGTACTTTGACTGGCTTCATCACCACCTTATCGTCGTCCTTTTCAACCAGGTAGACCAAGCGACCTTTAGGGTTGATGACAACTGCCTGCGATGGAATGAGCATGACATCGTTTAAGGTGCTGGCTTCCAATTTAATCCGTGCAAATTGGCCAGGAATCAATGCACCATTTTTATTCTCTAAGCGGGCTTTCAAACGTACTGCACCAATCACGGGGTCAACTTGGTTATCAATCACATAGACCAGGCCAGGATATTGTGTGGTCTCGATATTGCCGATGCTTACGCTGACTGGAAGTGGCGCATCGTCCTTGCGTGATTTTAGTAACAAGGGAATGTCCCGCTCAGGAACCGTGAACTGGACATTAATGGGATCAAGCTGGGTAATGGTCACCATCGCGCCGGTAGTAGAGGTCGCGGTCGAACTCGTCGATGACACCACAACGTTACTGGCTTGCACTAAAGACCCTGGAAACACATTAATAATGCCGGCGCGTCCGTCGATTGGGGAGCGCAGATAGTTATACGACAGCTGCACTTCAGCAGCGCGAGCTGCAGCTTGGGTTGAGGCTGCATTGGCCTCTGCTGTATCGAGCCCTGCTTTGGATATGAAATTCTTGGCTACCAATTCTTTGGCGCGCGCCAGTTGACGTTTTGCGTCGTTGGCCAGAGCCTGGGCACGATCAAAATTGGCTTTGTCGGTTCGGTCATCGAGGGTAAAAAGTAAGTCACCCTTTTTAACAATTTGACCTTCGGTGATGTTGACCTTGGTAACGATGCTCGTAATTTGGGGGCGCACGTCAACAATGCTGGCGGCAACAATGGTGCCAGTCGCTTCAATCACAAAGGGGACGTCTTTGCGTTCTACGATGACGCTGCTGATGGTTTGTGGCCCACCTCTTTTACTGGCAGGTGGGTTAAAGTGATCGTAGGCCTTATTAGCCGCAAATAGGATCAGCGCAAGCGCAAGAAGCCACCATTTGCGGCGCAAGGCAAACGCCCAGATGCGGGCAAAGTCAATTTTGGACCATAGCTGGGTAAGCGTTGACAGCAGGCGGTTGCCGTACTGCACGAGCGACGAGGTTACTTTGCTTAACCAGGGTGTTTTTGGAGCGTTTTCAGCCAATTGATCTCAGTTTT
>DAIPIK010000134.1:0-3587 GCA_036770845.1 Polynucleobacter sp.
ACAAGGGAAACCCAAAACGGCACGCGCCAACCCCACTCCTGAAATTGTTCTGGCGTTAAGAAGAATTGCAATAAGGCAATTTGCAAAGTGGACGCCAAGATACCGAGCGGCCCCATGGTCGACAGAAAGCTGGTTTTAAATCCCCGATTGGAATCCCCAGCGTGCTCGGTTAAAAAGACGGCGCTGCCACCAATCTCGCCGCCCGCAGAGAGGCCCTGCAATAAGCGCAGTATCACCAGCATGATCGGTGCTGCAATTCCAATTTGCGCGTAGGTCGGTAAAAAACCCACAGCCAGGGTGGCAAAGCCCATCAGGGCAATCGTGATCATGAAGACTGGCCTGCGCCCAATCCGGTCCCCCAGAGACCCGAAGTAGGCCGCTCCAAGAGGGCGCACCACCATACCAACGCCAAAGGTAGCCAAGCTGAACAAAAGGCTGGCTGCCGGATCGCTGCTGGGGAAGAAAAGTGGGCCAAAGGTGACCGCCAAAGTGGCAAAGGTTAGAAAGTCATACCACTCTAAAAAAGTACCAAAGCAGGCTGCAGAGGCCACTTTTCGGTAGGATTTAGCCTCTTTTTTACGATCTAATGCACTGATTTCATTCAATTTAGACTCTTTTTCGATTATTGTGTTGCTTTGCAACAAAAATACTTGATTTGTTGCACTGCATCAGTTACATTTACATGGTGCGGTGCAATATTAAACAGATATCGCACCACCAATTTAGGCATTACCTTAAACCCTATTTTGCAATCTTACTTATTGAAACGGAGCATCACATGAACCAAGACCAACTCAACGCTAAATTGTCGCAAATCAGCAGCAAGGGCTTAGAAAGCTCATTCGCACTCAGCGAAGCCGCTTTAGAGAATGCACAGAAATTAGCTGAACTGAACTATGCCGCATCGAAAGATGCATTAGTGAACGTACAAGATAGCATTACTCAAGTACTCAGCGCAAAAGATCCAAAGCAAGTTACCGATCTGATCACTGCTGATCTCTTGCAAGACGCTGGTACACAAGCTGCTGCATACCAAAAGAAAGTAACTAAAGTATTGCGTGACAGCAATAAAGAATTGAACAACGTAGTTGAGTCCAGCATTGACCAGTTCCAAAAAGGCATGCAAGAGTGGATTAACACCATCTCTGCAAACGCACCTGCTGGTTCGGATGCATTTGTATCCGCAATCAAAACCGGTTACGGCAGCGCATTGCAGGGCTTTGAGCAATTCCGCGCAGTGAGCAAAGATGCCTTGGCAACTGCTGAGAAAAACGCTGAGCAAGCATTTGAAGCATTTCAAGGTCAAGTAGCTCAAGTGAAAAAAGCAGCAACACCAGCAACACGTGGCCGCAAAGCTGCTTAATTCATTAAGCTTAATTTAGTACAGCTACTTTAGTACTATAAAAAATAAAATCCCACTGCAGCGATGCGGTGGGATTTTTTTATGCACGAACAAAGATGGATGGCTTAATCGTCGGTCTCCACTGTTGAATCCAATAAGCCAGTCGGCAATGTTTTACTTGGCTTCACACCAAGCTCACGAACCCTCTCTGCCGTACGAATTAAATTACCTTTGCCCGTTTTGAGTTTGTTAAACGCATCGTGATAACTGGTTTGGGCTTGATCAATCCGTTGACCAAGCTTTTCCATGTCGTCAATGAAGCCAACAAACTTATCGTAGAGCGCGCCGCATTGACGGGCAATTTCCAAGGCGTTTTTATTCTGGTGGTCTTGCCGCCATAAATGGGCAACGGTACGCAATGTTGCCATCAGGGTGCTGGGGCAAACCAAAACAATGTTCTTGGCTAGGGCCTCTTGATAGAGATTAGGGGCGGACTTAAGGGCCAATAAGAATGCTGGCTCAATCGGAATAAACATCAAGACAAAATCAACTGAGCCGACACCGTAAAGGGAACTGTAATTCTTGCTTGATAAGCTCTGAATGTGCTGGCGCAGCGACTGTATGTGAGCATTGAGTTCGATCTGGGCTGTATCCGCATCCGCTGATTCGGCATGGCGCGCATAGGCGGTAATCGATACCTTACTATCCACTACCAGGTGGCGACCCTCGGGTAAGCGCACGACAATATCGGGTTGCAAGCGTGAGCCATCAACTTGCGTATGGCTATCCTGCACAAGGTACTCTTCGCCTTTACGCAGACCCGACGATTCCAGAATGGATTCCAGAACGAGCTCGCCCCAATTACCCTGGACTTTGGAGTCTCCCTTTAATGCTTGGGTGAGTGATCGGGTTTCATCCGACATCTTGACGTTTAAAGCCGACAGACGCTCAATTTCGCTTTTAAGTGCAAAGCGCTCGCGGGATTCATTCGAGTAGGATGTGGCAACCTGTTCTTTAAATTCGGTTAACTTGGTTTGCAAGGGCTTAAGTAAGGCATCCAAACTCAAGGCATTTTGTTCAGTAAAGCGACGTGTTTTATCGTCCAAGATATCGTTGGCGAGATTCTTAAACTGAATGGTCAGGGCCTCTTTCGCTTCATTGAGTGACTCAATTCGGCCAAGCCCTTGCTTGCGCTCTGATTCCAGTGATGCCTCGAGGCGAATGGCATTTTGCAAGGCCGTATCGCGCTCCGCACGCAGACTGGCGACTAAAGTAGTTTGTTCGGCAAGTGCCTGCTCCGCAGTGTTAAAGCGGCTTCGCAAGGTCAGAAGGTAGATCAGCAGCCCTGCACAGGCTGCAATGAGTAAACCAAAAAACAGAAGGGTGCTGAGATTAAACGACATCGTCATTGGACTTTCATTGAAAATGCGTGGCGATGCGAAGGCTTTGGGGAAAAGATTCAGCTGGCTCGCCAATGAAGGCAAGCCGCTAAATGAATTAACCCTGAATCAACTGCTTGAGTTCGCCACTTTGAAACATTTCAGTCATGATGTCAGAGCCGCCGATAAATTCACCGTGGACGTAGAGCTGGGGTATGGTTGGCCAGTTGGCATATTGCTTGATGCCTTGACGAATGCCTTCATCATCAAAAACATTAACGGTATGTAGATTGTCGGCGCCGCAAGCCCGGAGGATGTTAATTGCATTGCCTGAAAAGCCGCACTGCGGAAACTGCGGAGTGCCTTTCATGAAAAGCACGACGGGGTGGCTGGTGACGATTTCTTTGATTTGAGCTTGGGTGTCCATTGCGTTACTCCATGTATGCAAAATTAATAAGCCAATTTTAAGACCGAATCAAAAATAGGGTTATCGATTTGCCTTAAACGGGTTTACGGCCGGAGGCGACCCGCCAATGGCCGGCTAAATCCCGATGCGGTCTAATGTCCTCAAAGCCAGCTAAAGCCAGTCGATCTAGAACGGCAGGGGATTGATCAAAACCATGCTCTACCACCAAGAGACCCCCCGGCTTCAAATGGGCTAGGGCCCCATCAATGATGGTGGCCAGGCATGAGAGTCCCGAGCCAAAATCGGTTAAGGCACTTGGCGGCTCAAAACGCAGATCGCCCTTGCTGAGGTGAGGATCATTTGCTGCAATGTAGGGCGGGTTGCTGAGAATCAGATCAAAACTACGGTAAACATCGCCAGGAGTTTGGAGTGCTGCATACCAGCTGCCAAGGCAAAACGA
>DAIPIK010000135.1:0-3549 GCA_036770845.1 Polynucleobacter sp.
CGTCATCTCATGGGCGCTGGTTTTTTCACTGCCAATCAGCCTACTTTTCAGCGCCTTGAGCTACCAGACAGACTACATCTATGCAGGCCTTGATATTTGGCTCAGCTTTGCCTATCTGGGTATTTTTTCGATGTTTGTAGGCTTCTTTTTTTGGTACGAGGGCCTGCGCATTGGAGGCATTGCGCGCGTCAGCCAAGTTCAGTTGCTTCAGCCCTTTTGTACCCTGCTTGCATCCAGCGCCCTATTGGGCGAACCCTTGACCCTACTTAATTTGGTGTTTGCCGCCCTAGTTGTTTCAACCGTCATGGTTGGCAAACGCATGCTAATCAAGGCGCCCGAGCCAACACCGCCGCTGTAAGTGCCTATTTTAGGGCCATTCATTCGGGGGAGGATTTGCCATTTTTATTGGATAATCATGGGCTAAACCTATAAAAAGTGAGAGACACGCCATGTTGAAATTAGATGCACACGCCTCAGGACGCCATTTTTTACATATTCCTGGACCAAGCCCAGTTCCTTCTCGTGTTCTGCGCGCCATCAGCTATCAAACCATCGATCACCGCGGCCCCGAGTTTGGTCAGCTTGGACTAAAGCTGCTCGAGGACATTAAGCGCATTTTTAAAACCAAACACCCTGTGATTATTTATTCCTCATCGGGAACGGGTGCATGGGAGGCCGCTTTAGTAAATACGCTCTCGGCTGGCGATCATGTTTTGATGTATGAAACCGGGCAGTTTGCAACCCTGTGGAAAAACATGGCTGATAAGCTTGGCATCCATGCTGAGTTCTTGGGCAAGCCCGGGATTGAAGGTTGGCGCAGGGGCGTTGATGCAAAGTTAATTGAAGAGCGTCTTAAAAAAGATACCGAGCACAAAATTAAAGCGGTTTGTGTGGTGCACAACGAAACTTCCACTGGCGTTACATCGAATATTGCTGCTGTGCGCAAAGCAATGGACGATGCCAAGCATCCTGCATTACTGATGGTAGATACCATTTCCGGCTTAGCATCGGCAGACTATTGCCACGATGCCTGGGGCGTCGACGTGACGGTCAGTGGATCGCAAAAAGGCTTAATGCTGCCGCCCGGCCTAGGCTTTAATGCCTTGTCACCCAAAGCGTTAGAGGCCAATAAAACAGCAACACTGCCAAAGGCCTTTTGGGCTTGGGATGAGATTCTGGTGTCGAATAAAACGGGATACTGGCCAACCACGCCGTCGACCAACTTGCTTTATGGCTTGCATGAAGCCATCGCGATGATTGAGTCAGAGGGCATGGATGCGGTATTTGCGCGCCACCAGCGCTTGGCCAAAGCCTGCCGAGCCGCAGTGACTGCTTGGGGATTAGAAATTCTGTGCCAAGAGCCAGAGGTGTATTCGCCGGTCTTGACTGGCGTCATGCTGCCCGAGGGCTTTGATGCGGACGCATTGCGTAAGCTCATTCAGGAGCGCTATAACTTATCCTTGGGCACTGGCCTTGGCAAGCTAAAAGGCCGTGCGTTTCGGATTGGTCACTTGGGCGACTGCAATGAACTCAGTCTCCTGGCGGCATTGAGTGGTTGCGAAATGGGCATGACTGCATTTGGTATTCCATTGAAAGGCAGCGGCGTTTTAGCTGCCCAAGAGTTGCTACGCTAGACGGATTCAGTCTTCATGTGAAAAAGCCGCCATGGTATTGGCGGCTTTTTTAATTCCAGCAGAAGGGCCTGCTGTACTGCTTACACCCCAAAATTCTGGATTACGCTGGCGCAACAACTGGGGCACGCTTGCTTAGTTCGCGCCGCACTTTATCTTTGATTTTGGGCTTGGTTGCCGACTCCATTAACTTAGTTAGTTGAGCCACATTGAGTGGGCCCAGGCGCGCTTTGCCTGTTTTGGTGAGCATGGGATCATTCTTGCGATTGCGCTGATTTTGACCTGCGGCCATAGGTAATCCTTATAAAGATTCAATGGCGCAAGGGGGGAAGTCATTTCGCCCAGTTAACCCCCCAATTAGGGCACAAAATAGTGATTCGATTCAGAATAACAGCAATTTTTTGCTAAAAAAAAGTATATTTCCTGAAATCTGCTATAAATATTTGTAGTATTAACGAAGTACTGGCAGTGCATCACCCGAATTTAGTCTAGAACAACGTAAAGCAAAGGAAGATCATGTCATCACACGAAACCATTATCGCTGCGTATGAAACCTATCTGGCTGAAAATGAAAAGTTCAAAGTAAAGGGAGTTAAGGCATCTGCTGCCCGAGCGCGCAAAGCCTTGCAAGATATTGCTACTGCATGCAAAGAGCGCCGCAAAGAAATCTCTGCCGAAAAAGAAGCCCTGACATAAAGCGCGCGTGCCGCACCCGATGCGAATCTCTGCGATTAGTATGAGCACAGTGCGGCGTTTTCTTAATCTTGGGATGGCGCTGCTGATTGGCCTTCAATTATCGGCATGCGCAACCATCTATACCGATGCGTCGGACGCAAACAAGGTTACGTTTCTAAATTCCACCAATGAGTCGCGTGCGGATTTGCAAAGCAAGGCACAGGCTTACTGTATGCAGTACGGAAAAAAAGCAGTTTATCGAGAGACTGACAGCGGTGTGGTAACCGTCTTTGATTGCAGGCCTTAGCTAGCCGGCGAGCTCGGATTGATAGATCAGACCAGCATGTTCACGCAAGGCATGAAATTCAATGCTTTCCCAGCGCTGCTGCGCCACATCCAGTTCTGATTTATGCGTTGCTAAAAATACGGCGGCACCAACAACGTCTTCTGCCATGCGGTGAATGTTTTCTTGCGTAAATTTTTTAAGGGCAACCGAATCCGTTGAGCTGACCCAGCGCGCTAAGCTATAGCGGGCTGGCAATAGGCGCACTTCCGCACCATATTCGCTCTTGAGGCGATGGGCGACCACTTCAAACTGCAGCTGACCAAATGCACCCAGCAGCATGATGCCACCCGCCATTGGCCTAAAGACTTGAATGGCCCCTTCTTCGCCAAGCTGCATGAGGCCCGTGCGCAATTGCTTGGAGCGCAGCGGATCGGCTGATTCAACCAATTTAAAAATCTCTGGCGCAAAAAAGGGCAGGCCGGTAAATTGAAGCTGCTCACCTTCTGTCAGCGTATCGCCTAAGCGAAGTAGGCCATGATTTGGCAAGCCAATGATGTCGCCAGGGAAGGCCTCGTCCAGAATGTCGCGCCGCTGCGATAAAAAAGACAGGGCATTATTGGTGCGTACTTCTTTGCCGTTACGGCAAATCTTTAGGCGCATGCCGCGCTGAAAGTGTCCAGAACAAATCCGTAAGAAAGCAACGCGATCCCGGTGCGCAGGATCCATATTGGCTTGAATCTTAAAAACCACGGCAGAAAACTTATCCTCAGACGGCTTTACTTCACGCTGAATGGCTTTGCGAGAACCTGGGGGCGGCGCAAGCTCAACTAAGGTGTTGAGAATTTCACGTACACCAAAGTTATTAATAGCGGAGCCAAAGAACACTGGAGATTGCTTGCCAGCTAAAAACGCTTCCAGATTAAATTCAGGCATGGCATTGCGAATTAAATCAACCTC
>DAIPIK010000136.1:0-3546 GCA_036770845.1 Polynucleobacter sp.
GTCATAAACGGCGCGGATGGCATTAACTTCTGTTGGCGCTGTGCCGACTCTGCCTTTTTAGCTTTCGTAACGGATAGTTCCGATAGCAAGCGATCGGCTAAGTCGGGGCGATTGCAAATTAATACTGCATCGCAGCCTGCAGACAAGGCTAACTCTGCACCCTTGACTACGTCACCAGCAACGCTGGCGCCCTCCATCGATAAATCATCACTGAAGATGACGCCCTCAAACGCCAATTGCTGGCGCAAGATGGTTTGCAACCAAATCGTAGAAAATCCCGCAGGAAGGCTATCTACTTTGGGATAAATCACATGGGCCGGCATCACGGCAGCCAGGCTTAAGTCAAGCCACTCATAGGGTTTTGCATCGCATTGCAAGATGGCATTGAGGGGACGCTCATCTACCGGAATAGCCACATGCGAATCGGCCTCTGCCCAGCCGTGCCCCGGAAAGTGCTTGCCGCAGTTAGCCATTCCAGCCAGTTGCAGACCAGAGTTCAGCGCCTTGGCAAGCGCATACACAATCTGCGGATCCGAACTAAATGAACGGTCGCCGATCACCCCGCTTCGACCAAAGTCGAGATCAAGCACCGGCGTAAAACTAAAATCAACACCACAGGCGCGCAGCTCTGCTGCCAAAATATAGCCGCAAGCAGTTGCTGCTGTCATTGCTGCAATCGAAGACTCCGAGGCATAGGTGGTTTTACTTTTCCTGGGAACCTTCATCCATAGCTCACCCAATTTACGCATGGCAGGTAAATGCGTAAATCCATCTGCCTTACATCGTTGCACGCGACCACCTTCATGGTCAATCGATATCAAGACATCTGGCCGTATGGCCTTAATACTGCGCGTCAGTGCAGTCAGCTGCTTGCGATTGGCGAAGTTTCTAGCAAATAAGATGACGCCCCCAGTTGAGGGGTGTTCAATGCGGCGACAGTCGGCTGCAGTGAGTTCTAAACCAAGGACATCTAAGGTAATGGGACCAGGTTGATGAATGGATGCCACCGGTGGTTTCCTTTAGTTAAAAGAGGATGAATGACGAATTTTCTAAATGGGCTACCAACTAGCCAATGTAATTGCTAGGATCATGCGTGGTGACGATCGGCGTACCGTGGCTCACCACCACAAATGCAATGGCCATATCTTGCTCGTCACTCACGGTCACTTCAGCATGCCAGTTGCGCTCTTCCATAAAGAGCGCAAGCGGGCCAGAATAATGGGTGACCGGCTTACCGCTAGGTTCGTTTAAGGTTTGCAATAAGCGCCATGCCATCGGCATGCGCATACCCAAACCAATCGCTTTTGAGAATGCCTCTTTAGCAGCAAAGCGCGTAGCTAAATAGGCCATGCCCCGCTTCTGATTACGCGCTAAACGCTGATGAAAGACCGCTAACTCTTCTTTGCCTAGAATACGCTCAGCCAAGCGGCCTTGCGTCCGTTCATATGCAGCGATCAAGCGCTCCATTTGCAAAATATCTGTACCAATGCCGACGATCATGGCGCTATACCTAAGACGAAGAAGTGCGGGCGTGCAACATTAAAGCCTTCATATCGAGAATGGCTTTTTGCCAACCTTTAAATAGCGCCTCGGCCACAATCGCATGCCCAATATTGAGCTCCGATAACTCGGCGATCATGGCAATCGGACTCACGTTGCTTTCATTTAGGCCATGGCCGGCATTGACACGTAATCCCAGTTTTTTTCCATATTGTGCGGCAGCACGAATGCGCTCCAACTCGCGCATCTGCGCATCACCAGCTAAGTCAGCATAACGCCCCGTATGCAATTCAATCACGGTGGCGCCCGCTTTACTAGCCGCTAGTATTTGCTTCTCTTCAGGATCGATAAATAGTGATACCCGAATGCCTGCATTGATGAGCTGGGTAGTAGCCTGTTTGACCGCCTCAAAATGACCGACGACGTCAAGGCCTCCCTCGGTAGTAACCTCTTCACGCTTTTCGGGTACAAGGCAAACATCATGCGGTTTTACCCGACACGCAATTGCAATCATCTCGGGGGTAACGGCGCACTCCAGGTTCATACGCGTTGTAATCAAGGGGCGCAGCGCAATTAAATCGGCGTCTTTAATGTGGCGCCGATCCTCACGCAAATGCAATGTAATTAAGTCTGCGCCTGCTTCTTCTGCTAGGCGCGCAGCTCGAATCGGGTCGGGATAAGTTGTGCCTCGAGCATTACGCAGGGTTGCGACATGATCAATGTTGATGCCAAGCTCAAGGGTATTCATTGGTATAGGGTACTAGATTTTCTTGAGATCAATCAGGATTTGACGGGTCGTCAAGACCTGATCTTGCAAATGCAGGCCCAGCAAAAAGCGCATCAACTGCTTGCTCTCCATGAGGGTATCGGCATCCGTAAAGTTGCCCGAGGCCATTTCCAATAAGGCACGGCCACTTAAAATCGGCCAATGGCCAGGATCGTCGGATTGGCATGGGCGAATACCCCGTTCTGGCTGATAAACATACTTCTCAGCCTCGATTGGAGACGCATTGCTTTCAACGCAATAATCTAGGGCGGCCGCATAGCCTGTCTCTTGAAGGAGAGCCAATTCAAATGGTCTTAAGATTTGTTCTAAACGACTGCTTTCGGCATCCATCTCCGCTAAAGCGCAAATAGTAGCCATGTAATGGTCGTAGAGGGTCTCGTATTCATCTTCGCGAGCCAAGAATTTGACCAGCAATTCATTGAGATAAAAGCCGCAGAGAAGTGCATCACCGACCAATGGAGGAGTGCCGCCCACCCACTCGGACTTGGTTAAGGTACGTAGCTCAGACTTCCCGCTCCAAGAAACGAGGAGCGGCTGAAAGCGCTGCAGAACGGGTCTTAATACAGAATGGGGGCGCTTAGCACCCTTTGCAATGAGGGCCATTCGCCCGTACTGCCGAGTGAATACATCCAGTATCAGGCTCGTTTCTTTATATGGAATACTGTGCAAAACAAAAGCAGGCTCATCGGCTACACGAATGGATGCCATTTATTCCAAGCCTTGTGCCCGCAATTCAGCACGATCGTCTGCCCATCCCCGTTTGACTTTGACCCAGGTCTCCAGAAAGACTTTACCGTCAAACAGCTTCTCCATATCCAGGCGTGCCTCAGTAGAAATCTTTTTGAGGCGCTCACCCTTATCGCCGATGATCATCGCCTTGTGATTATCCCGATCCACCAAAATAGTGGCGGCAATCCGTCGCATGGTGCCATCCATCTTGAACTGATCAATCACCACCGAGCTTGCATAGGGCAATTCTTCGCCGGTAAAGCGAAAAACCTTCTCGCGCAAAATTTCAGCGGCGAGAAAACGTTCACTGCGATCGGTCAAGGTGTCAGCATCGTAGCGCGCCTCGCCCTCTGGCAAGTATTCTTCAAGAACGTCAAGCAAGCGCTGAACATCGGTTGGATTCTTACCGCTCATCGGAATAATTTCTGCAAAGTGCTGCTCGGATTGATCGGGTCTTCCACCAATCTCACTCCAAGCTTGACCCATTTTTTTCATGAAATCCAACAAAGCCACATCGCGATCAGCTGGCA
>DAIPIK010000137.1:0-3487 GCA_036770845.1 Polynucleobacter sp.
CCAATCCATTGCGCGACCGTTTTGGTATTGTGGCGCGCCTGGAGTTTTATACAACCGATGAGCTCACCTTGATTGTGGAACGCTCTGCCAATTTACTCAAGGCCAAGATTGATCCCAGCGGCGCGACTGAAATCGCTCGGCGCGCACGCGGTACACCGCGAATCGCCAATCGCCTATTGCGACGGGTACGTGACTTTGCTGAAGTCAAAGGTACTGGCGTTATCACCAAAACCATGGCTGATGCGGCATTGGCGATGCTCGATGTCGATCCCAGTGGGTTTGATGTGATGGACCGTAAATTACTTGAAGCCATCTTGCATAAGTTTGATGGTGGCCCGGTTGGTATTGATAACCTGGCTGCAGCCATCGGTGAAGAGCGCGATACGATTGAAGATGTGCTTGAGCCCTATTTGATTCAGCAGGGTTACTTGCAGCGCACCTCGCGTGGCCGCATTGCTACGCGCTTGGCTTACGAACACTTTGGCTTAACGCCACCAAGCAACAACCTCGACCTACTGACATAGACTGACTTAGCTCAGCGTCACTTTCACAAAACGACGCTTACCTACTTGCAACACAAAGGATCCGGCAGCGACTTGCAAGCCTTTATCGCTAACAACTGTTCCGTCAATCCGTACCCCACCCTGCTCAATATTGCGATTGGCTTCTGCATTCGATGGCGCTAAGCCAGTCATTTTAATTAATGCAGTAATGCCGAGTGGTGCGCCCGATAAGGCGATCTCGGGAACATCATCTGGAATACCACCTTTGGCACGGTGATTAAAATCCTCAAGGGCTTTTTCAGCTGCTGCCTGCGAATGAAAGCGTGCCACAATTTCTTGGGCAAGGAGCACTTTGCAGTCACGCGGATTACGGCCAGCTGCCACTTCTTGCTTCATTAGATCAATTTCCGCAAGAGGTCTAAACGACAGTAATGTGAAATAGCTCCACATCAATTCATCGGAAATGCTCATCAGCTTGCCAAACATCTCGTTTGGCTCTTCACTGATACCAACGTAATTCGCCTTGGATTTACTCATCTTCTCAACACCGTCAAGACCAACGAGCAATGGCATGGTCAAGATGCACTGCGGTTCTTGACCGTACTCTCGTTGCAACTCACGGCCAACCAGTAGATTGAATTTTTGATCAGTGCCGCCCAGTTCTAAATCGCTCTTTAAGGCAACCGAGTCATAGCCTTGCATTAGTGGATAGAGAAATTCGTGAACTGAGATTGGTACACCAGAGCGGTAACGCTTGGTAAAGTCATCGCGCTCGAGCATGCGCGCTACGGTATAACGCGATGCCAGCTGAATCATGCCGCGCGCACCGAGCGGATCGCACCACTCGCTGTTATACCGTACTTCGGTTTTACTCGGATCGAGCACGAGGCTAGCTTGCTTGTAATAGGTTTGGGCATTCTCGGCAATGGCTTCTGCCGTTAGGGGTGGGCGCGTTGCATTTCTGCCCGAAGGATCACCGATCATGCTCGTGAAATCCCCAATCAAGAAAATCACGGTATGGCCTAAATCTTGCAGTTGGCGAAGCTTATTCAGAACCACCGTATGCCCCAAATGAATGTCCGGCGCAGTAGGGTCTAGGCCTAACTTAATTCGTAATGGCGTTTTGGTAGCCTGGCTGCGGGCGAGCTTGGTAAGCCAATCGGCTTCGACTAAAAGCTCATCACAACCCCGTTTTGTTACCTCTAAGGCAGCAAAAACGTCAGGGGTCAGTGGGTATTTAGATTCTGGGGTAGCTGCCATACTGATTCAATTATCGAGTTCGGTTAAATTAGGGTTTCAGTTACGATAATCGTATTGTCGCATTCCTCAGAATAGAGTCTACCCACCGCATGCATACGCCCCACCCCCTCTACATTGGCATGATGTCTGGCACGAGCCTAGACGGGATTGATGCGGTGCTCGCCGAACTGGGTCCCAATGGCGAAACCCAACTCTGCGGGGCGGTGAGCGCTCCCTTTTCGCCCTCGCTCCGAGAAGCCCTATTGGCCCTCCAAACTCCGGGCGATAATGAAATCCACCGCGAGCATTTAGCTGCAAATGCCTTGGCGATGGCTTATGCGGAAGTGGTCCAGCAGCTTCTTGCAAAGAGCAAACGACACCCCTCCGACATCACTGCCATTGGGGCGCACGGACAAACCATTCGGCACCAAGCGGGCTCCAACAATGCACTTGCGTATACCCACCAAACCCTGAACCCGGCATTACTGGCGGAACTCACTGGCATTGATGTGATTGCGAACTTTCGGAGCCGCGATCTGGCCGCGGGCGGGCATGGCGCCCCTTTAGTACCGGCATTTCATGCGCAGCAATTTGCCAGTGATAAAAATACCGCCGTACTCAACCTAGGTGGTATCGCCAACCTCACGCTCCTTCCGCAGAAGGGTGATGTCACTGGCTTTGATTGCGGACCCGGCAATATGCTGATGGATGCTTGGATTGCAAAACACCAAGGTCAAGCCTTTGATCAGGGCGGCGCCTGGGCTGCGCAAGGCGTGGTGAATGATTTTCTACTAGAGCGAATGTTGGCAGATCCTTTTTTTGCTAAAGTGCCGCCCAAGAGTACAGGCCGCGATGACTTTCATCTGCAGTGGCTGGAAAAGCAGCTGGGTGGCAATTCGCTTAAGGCAGAAGATGTGCAAGCGACACTATTGCGTCTCACCGTGACTACGGCGCTGCAATCCATTCACACATATGCACCGCAAACCGAAGTCCTGATTGTGTGTGGTGGTGGCGTTCACAACACGGCACTGCTGGGTGAGCTACGCGAGCGTGCACAAGCGATGTTCCAACATGGCCTTGAAATTCAGAGTAGTGAAGCAAGCGGAATTGATCCGCAACTGGTTGAGGCCCTCGCCTTTGCATGGCTAGCATGGGCGCACAAAACAAAACGGCCAGCAAATCTGCCGGCCGTTACGGGAGCAAGTGGGCCTCGAATCTTAGGCGCTTGCTACCCTGCTTAAAGGGAATCGCTTATGCGGAGAAAGACGATCCGCAACCACATGTTGTAGTGGCATTGGGGTTCTTAATTACAAACTGCGAACCGTTGATGTCTTCTTTGTAATCGATCTCGGCACCAACGAGGTACTGAAAGCTCATTGAATCGACCAAGAGCGTTACGCCATTTTTATCAAAAGCGGTGTCGTCTTCATTCACGGCATCATCAAAGGTGAAGCCGTACTGAAAACCAGAACAGCCGCCGCCTTGCACAAATACGCGCAGCTTTAATTCAGGGTTACCTTCTTCGGCAATCAGGTCCGCTACCTTTGCTGCAGCGCTATCGGTAAAAACCAATGGAATTGGTGGCTCAGCAAGATCGTTGGATTGGGTTGTAGCAACTTGTGTCATAAATGACTCCTAGTTCAAAAAGTGTTTCCCTATTTTAGGCTCTAAATGCCCGCTTTAGCATAAGGGCATTTAAAACCGGTAATACCACTTTAAGGCGAGAGGGCAATTTGGGTCAAGCC
>DAIPIK010000138.1:0-3449 GCA_036770845.1 Polynucleobacter sp.
GGGCCATCTATTTTTGGGGCGGGATGCCAAAAATTGGGGTGCACACTATCGCGAGCTGCCTACTTAATCGATCCCAGTAAGGGGCGTGTTTATGCCGCTATGATCGAAAATGGTAAGACGCGGTATTTTGGTTTTACAGAAGGTGAAGCAATCCCGCCTGCGTTTGAAAGTTGGGCCACGAAACAGATTGCGGGGGACTCAAAATGAGCGTCTGCTTCAGTAAATGCAAACCCGTCTTTCGATTGAGTGTCGCCTGTATTTTATTAATACTAGCCTGTGGTGCAGATGCAAAGCCCCCGCTAGAATCCAATATGAGCAAGGCCGCAGATCCTAGAGGGGCAAAAAAAGCGAGTAACGATAGCGATATCGTACTGAGTAAAAATGCCCAAACTACCTTGTATTTGCTTGCGGGTTGGGGCAAGGCCGAAGGCCCTACCATTTGGTATACGGTATCAGCCCATTTTAATAAAGACCAAATTGCACCAGAGGGCAAGCCATTCAATTTATTCAGCGTTAGCGGCGCCTTGGATTGCAAAGAAAACTCCTATTTTTATTATCGAACGTCCTATCTGTTTTTTGATGCGAAGACAGGATCGCTCAATGAAGTGTTTTCGGAGAAAAATAAATCCAATTCAATGCCCATCGATGCTGGTAGCATCGAGAGCGATGTTAAAAATACCATTTGTAAATAATTCATCGTGAGCTGAAGGCAGTTATGGCGCTCAGCAAAACCACCACCGTACCCTTGGCTAGCAATCCAGTGGATCCAGATCCAGCGCTAGCTGCAGAGCAATTTAAGCTTCACCTGGCGTATTTGCAGGAGATTCTGCAAGGGGCAAATCGGCAAGCCATGATTGATTTTTTGACTCAGGATCCGAGCGCGACGCCATTTCAGCGCCGCATGCTGATGGAATTTCTGGATGGGGCGCACAAGACGGGATCTGCTCATCGCGATGAATTAACCGGAATGTTGACGCGATCCAGTCTCTTGGATCGGTTTTCTCAAAAGAACCCTTCCGCACGCAATCAGAAAACTGCCTTAACCCTTTACTTTATCGATTTGGATGGGTTTAAACGCGTTAACGATCAGCATGGGCATGCAATCGGTGACCGGGTTTTGACTGCAGTCGGCGCCCGTATTCAGGGCGCGATCAGACCTGGCGATATGGCGGTGCGCTGGGGAGGGGATGAATTTATTGTGGTGTTCGAGGGCGTGCACGAACCGGACTTGGTAATCCAGCTGGCCGCTCGCTTGCTCCGAATCATCACCGCACCCCTGCATTTAAGTTCCGAGCAATCGATCGAGCTCGTATTGGGTGCCAGTATTGGCATTGCAATTGGAGCCGATGGAACAACATCAATTAGCGATTTAATTGATCAAGCTGATCGAGCCATGTACCAAGCCAAAAAATCGGGAGTAAACAGCATTCACATTTTTCCGTGAGCCTTATTCCTTGCGTAAATGAACTGCTGGAATGCGCAGCGACTCGCGGTATTTTGCTACGGTTCTTCTGGCAATCACATAGCCTTGATCATTTAATAATTTTGCAATATGGGTATCCGAGATCGGCTTTGCGCTGGATTCACCCTCCACAATTTGCTTAATGAGCGCTTGCACTGCGGTTGAGGAAATGGCACCGCCTTTTTCTGAGCTCAGCTGACTACTAAAAAAGTATTTGAATTCATAAATGCCCAGCGGACACGATAAGTATTTTTGGGTTGTAACACGTGAAATCGTTGATTCGTGCATATTCACACTTTCGGCAATTTCTCGCAGTACCAGGGGCCGCATGCCAACTGCGCCCATAGAGAAAAAGGTTTGCTGGCGAGCAACGATTTCTTGAGCCACCTTCAGAATGGTCTCTTCTCGCTGCGCAATGTTTTTCACAATCCAGTTGGCTTCCAACATTTTTTGTTTTAATGCGCCATCCGCTTTCTTCCCGCCATTTTCATTGAGGATTCTGGCGTATTCCGTGTTCAGAGAAATGCGGGGCTTGGCACTGGGATTGGATTCCACCACCCACTTCCCACGATTTGCTTTGACGACCACGTCGGGTAAGACCCACTGATCATGCTCGCGATCAAATTGACCGCCAGGGTTGTGCTGCAAACTGCGGATGCATTCCACTGCCTTCATCACTTCGGCCTGTGATTTGCCGCAGGCTTGTTTTATTTTGAGCCAATCTTTAGAGCCCACTTGATTTAAGTGCGTATTCACAATGCGTTTTGCCAGCCCCCATTCGTCCGCATTGTTTTTTCCTTCTTGAAGGATGCGATCAATTTGCAGTGAGAGGCACTCGGCGAGGTTGCGCGCGCCCACTCCCGGGGGGTCGAGCGCTTGCAGTGTTATTAAGCCCGATTCGATGCGCTCCATTGCGCTCAGAGCGCTGCCCATTAATTGAGCGCTAATTTCGCTATGAATGGATTCCAGATCATCCATCAAGTAGCCCCTGTCATCAAGGCATCCAGCTAAATAGGCAAGCAGGGATTGCTCTTGGCTGGGAATGTTCAGCAACTGAATTTGCTCTTCGAGGTACTCCAGCAGGGTTTGCTTGTGTGCCACGCGTTCATGGCGCTCTACCCATTCCTCATCATCATGGCTTACCGGATTGCTGTTGGACCAATTATTTTGGGGTAGTTCAATGCGTTCATTGGATTGACTAAGATTGGACTCGATTTCCGGATTGGGCTCGAATTCCAAGAGCGGGTTTTCTTCCGCTGCTTTTGCTAATTCCTGCTCTAACTCATTGTTTGACAGCTGCAATAACTTGATGGCCTGCTGCAGTTGCGGTGTGAGGCTGACCTGCGGGCTAAGTCGATTATTGAGCGATATAGCCATGACGGGATCTAGGGGCGACCAATGGCTAGGGCCCTGGAGTCCAGCCCATCGGGTATTGTTCTATCTAACATCCAGTTTAGAAAGTGCATTTCGAAAAACATACCCCCATTCTAACCAGAAGTAATGAATAAATTGCTTTATAAATTAGAGGCTTAAGGAGTTTTAGTGGACGGTACAGTAATTCAGCTGCAATAATCACCTAATCAAAAGCGCAGGTATGGCCGTATTAAGATAACGATAGAATAAATAGGCATTTCATATTATGGAAAATCCAGTCATTACAGAGCACCGCATACGCGGCGAGCGCTTCTATACCATCGAAAAGAGTAGCAAAATTGCCTTCTATACAACCAATATTGCTGCAGCGCGATATTGGGTGAAGCATGTCATCAACGGTGAATCGATTCCAGCCCAAGAGGATGGTAGCGTTGATGGTGCGCCAACCGCCTAATTTGCAGCATTAAAGCGCCGTTCGATTTCAAACGTCGAGGACCGCACGCTCTACGACGGCAAATAGGGGAGAGTTGCGCGATGCCCACACAGCAAACACCCCTTTGAGGACTACTTTTACCCCCTAGATGTCCGTATAATTGCCAATTTATATGGTTTT
>DAIPIK010000139.1:0-3443 GCA_036770845.1 Polynucleobacter sp.
TCCCGAATACCACCACCGAGTTGCACCGGAATATCATCGCCAACTGCCTTGAGAATGGCTTTAATGGCGGATTCATTTTTGGGCTTACCGGCAAAGGCGCCATTGAGGTCCACTAAATGCAAACGGCGAGCACCTTTGCTGACCCAATGTTTTGCCATTGCAGCAGGGTCTTCTGAAAAAACCGTAGCACGGTCCATATCGCCCTGCTCTAAGCGAACGCAGTGGCCGTCTTTAATGTCAATTGCAGGAATCAGCAGCATGATGAATAGAAAAAATTAAGGTTGCCAGGTAGTAAAGTTTTGATAAAGCCGTAATCCGTATTCTGCACTCTTTTCTGGATGAAACTGCGTAGCAAAAATAGTATCGCGTGCGATCGCAGAAGTAAACCATGCACCGTATTCGGTACTACCTACGGTGTGGTTTTGGTTTGCGGGCACTGCATAAAAGCTATGCACAAAATAAAAGGGGGTTAGATCCGGAATGCCTGCCCACAAAGGGTGCTCTTTGTCTTGCCGAACTTGATTCCAGCCCATGTGCGGTACTTTGTATTTTGATCCGTCAGTCTGCAATTGGCCAGTCAGCTCAAAACGCCGTACCTCACCCGGTATTAATCCCAAGCAGGGTGTCCATGCATCGCCGCTACTGCCTTGCTCTGCCCGAACCTCGCTACTGCGATCCAGCAGCATTTGCTCTCCCACGCAGACGCCGAGCAGGGGCTTATTGTTTGCAGCGTGCAGCAATGCCTCTAATAAGCCGGACTCACCCAACTGTTTCATGCAGTCGGGCATCGCACCTTGACCCGGCAAGACCACGCGATCGGCTTTTTGAATCTGTTCTGCTTTAGTTGCAATCAGAACATTGGCATCTGGCGCAACGCGATGGAAGGCTTGGTAAACGGAACGTAAATTGCCCATTCCGTAATCAACGATGGCGATGGTTTGGGTCAACGGGAGACCTGTGGCTTAGCGACTAATGTAAGGGCCGAGGTGCATGCAATGCATAGCAAACCATGCACTTCCAACTTTGATTAGAGGCTACCTTTCGTGGAAGGAACCTGACCTGCAGCACGCGGGTCTGGGGTCAGTGCCATGCGCAAGGCACGGCCGAAGGCCTTAAATACCGTCTCGATTTGGTGGTGCGCATTGACGCCCCGCAAATTATCGATATGCAAAGTCACGCCAGCGTGGTTTACAAAACCACGGAAGAACTCAATGCTTAAGTCCACATCGAAGTCGCCAACCCGCGCACGAGTAAACGGCACATGGAACTCCAAGCCAGGGCGGCCAGAAAAATCAATCACGACCCGGGAGAGGGTTTCATCAAGGGGGACGTAGGAATAGCCATAGCGCGTAATGCCGGCTTTATCACCCACCGCCTTGGCAATCGCTTGCCCCAAGGTGATTCCAACGTCTTCCACGGTGTGGTGATCGTCAATGTGGGTATCGCCTTTGGCTACGACCTTGAGGTCAATCATGCCGTGACGGGCAATCTGATCGAGCATGTGGTCCAAGAAGGGCACGCCAGAAGCGAGCTCGGCCTTACCCGTGCCGTCCAGATTGAGGGCTATCTGAATTTGGGTTTCCGAAGTGTTTCGGGTAACGTCGACTTGCCGCATACATCTAAGCGCCTGTAGGCGAAGTGTTGAGTGAAGCCTCATAATATCATTGCCGTTGGATTTGTTGTATTTAAATCATTCACTTAGCCAGTTGGTTTATTACCCTGTGGCATTGTTTAACGTTACCGAGAAGAATTTCGATGAGCCGCTTTTGGAGCCCCGTTGTACAAACACTAACCCCCTATGTTCCAGGGGAGCAGCCGCAGATGGAGCGGCTCGTTAAGCTCAATACCAACGAAAGCCCTTACGGCCCATCGCCCAAAGCGCTAGCTGCAATTGCCGCTGAAAATACTGGCGACTTACGCCTTTATCCGGATCCCGAAGCTACCCGCCTAAAGCAAGCGATCGCTACCCTCCATGGCCTTGACCCCAAACAGGTATTTCTAGGTAACGGCTCAGACGAAGTCTTAGCCCATGTTTTTCAGGGCCTACTCAAACAAAAATCGCCCATTTTGTTTCCGGACATTACGTATAGCTTTTATCCGGTCTATTGCAAACTGTTTGGCATCGAATATGAAACCGTCCCCTTAGGTGCTGATTTTGAAATCAATTTGGATGATTACGCCAAACTCAATGGCGGCATTATTTTTCCCAATCCCAATGCGCCAACCGGAAGATCCATCCCCCGCTCCGAGATTGAGCGACTACTCAAGAAAAACTCGGGCTCTGTCATCGTGGTGGATGAAGCCTACGTCGACTACGGCACAGAGTCCTGCATACCGCTCCTGCGTGGTCCAAACTGCCCTGAGAATTTATTAGTCAGCCACACCCTATCCAAGTCCCGCGCATTGGCCGGACTGCGGGTTGGTTTTGCTGTGGGCCACCCCGCCTTAATTGAAGGTTTAGAGCGGGTCAAAAATAGTTTTAACTCCTACCCTCTGGGTCGCTTGGCACAAGCAGGTGCCATTGCCGCCATTGAAGACCAAGCACACCTTGAGGCAATGTCGGCCAAAGTAGTTAAAACGAGAGAGGTGCTTGTAACTGCACTAGATCGACTTGGCTTTGAAACCCTTCCGTCCACTGCTAATTTTGTGTTTACTCGTCACCCCAAGCATGCGGGCGCAACACTTTATCAGCAACTGCGTGAACGCGGCATCATCGTGCGCCACTTTAAGTTGCCTCGGATTGATGCTTTCTTGCGCATCACCATTGGTACCGATGAGCAGAATCAAGAACTGATTGGGGCTTTAGAGGCTTTGGTTAAATAAGGCGTACTTAATTGAGCAACTGTTTGTCTTTATGACTAACTGGCTTTAGCTCAATCAATATTTGTAGCTTACTTCTTCAAGCGCATCTCAGCAGCCCGAGCATGGGCTTGTAAGCCCTCGCCATGGGCTAACGTGCTGGCTACTTTACCTAGAGTTTGTGCGCCGGCTTCGCTGACTTCAATCATGCTGGAGCGTTTAATAAAGTCGTAAACACCCAGTGGCGATGAGAAGCGTGCTGTGCGTGCTGTTGGTAAAACGTGATTGGGTCCAGCGCAATAATCGCCCAGCGATTCACTAGTGTAATTGCCCATGAAGATTGCGCCTGCATGGCGAATGTACTCAGCCCACTGTCTAGGCTCCTGCGCGCAAATCTCTAAATGTTCTGCAGCAATTGCATTGGCAATCGCACACGACTCCGCCATATCTTTTACCTGAATCAATAATGCGCGATTCGTTAGTGATGTACGTATTACTTCTTGACGTGGCATCTCGGGCAAGAGGCGATCGATACTAGCTTGTACCGCTTCAATAAATTGCGCATCGGGTGTTAGCAAAATCGACTGTGCTAATTCATCGTGCTCAGCCTGCGAGAATAAATCCATGGCAACCCAATCGGGATT
>DAIPIK010000140.1:0-3425 GCA_036770845.1 Polynucleobacter sp.
AAATGCAGGGCATGATTGGTCGTTTGATGGAGCAAGAAATTGCCTATCAGGCAGATGACGGTGATGTGAACTATGCGGTTCGCCTCTTTCCCGGTTACGGTCGCCTATCGGGAAAATCCCTCGATGATCTGAATGCCGGTGAGCGTGTTGCAGTCGGTAGCGGTAAGCGCGATCCACTCGATTTTGTCTTGTGGAAAAGCGCAAAAGAAGATGAGCCCAGCGATACCCGCTGGCAATCCCCTTGGGGTGAAGGTAGGCCAGGCTGGCACATTGAGTGCTCGGCGATGTCATGCGCGCTGTTAGGCCAGCACTTTGATATTCATGGCGGCGGCGCTGATTTGCAATTCCCGCACCATGAGAATGAGATAGCCCAAACCGAAGGCGCGCTCTACGGTCAAGGGCGCAGTGACAGCGATGCACCATGGGTGAATTACTGGATGCACAATGGCCACATTCGGGTGAATCAAGAAAAGATGTCCAAGTCACTGGGCAATTTCTTTTTGATCCGCGATGTATTAAAGCAATATGACCCTGAAGTGATTCGCTTCTTTATGCTGCGCGCCCATTACCGCAGCCCCATCAATTACAGCGATGTTCAGCTCGATGAGTCCCGCTCCGGCCTCGCCCGTCTTTATACCGCCTTAGCCCAAGCAAACGGCATGACTGCGCCAGTAAGTAAAGATGCTACGCTAGCTGCGCCATGGGTCCAGCGCTTTAATGCAGCGATGGACGATGACTTCAACACGCCCGATGCCATTGCAGTTTTATTTGACCTCGCCAGTGAACTCAATCGGAAGCACGCTGCAGGCGAGTTTGATGCGGTCCGTGCGCTTGCTAAGGTAATGCAAGATCTTGCCGGTGTTCTGGGTTTTTTAGAGCGTGATCCATCCGCTTTTCTGCAAGGGGGTAATCCAGGTGAATTGGATGCACCCACCATCGAGGAATACATTGCCGCCCGGGCGGCAGCAAAGCAAGCGAAGGCATTTGAAAAGGCAGACGCAATTCGCGCTGATTTACTCAAGCAAGGTGTTGTCTTAGAAGATAAGCCAGGAGGGGTCACTGAATGGCGACGAGCATAAAAAAACCAGCAGCCAAAAAAACAGTAGCAAAAAAACCGCTTGCGCGCAAAACAGCTGCAGCAAAAACAGCGGGCAAGGTAGCGGAGCGCGTGCTGCCACCCAATAAAGGTGAGCCCAGCTTAACGGTGATGGCGCCAGAATATTGGGACCAAGCCTGCAAAGAGCTCATGAAAAATGATCGCATACTGAAAAAGCTGATCCCAAAGTACGGCACTGGTTTTTTAGTGACGCGCGGCGATCCCTTCACTACGTTGGCAAGGGCGATTGTGGGTCAGCAAATCTCGGTATCGGCTGCTCAAGCAGTATGGGATCGCATGCTGATTGCCGTTGGCAAAAACGTCAGTCCTGCCCGTATTTTGGCCGCAACGCCGGAAGCACTTCGAGCTGCAGGGCTTTCCGGTCGCAAGGTGGAGTACATTCGCGACTTGGCCGATCACTTTGCCTCGGGACGGCTGCATGAAAACCAATGGCGCGATATGGACGATGAAAGCGTGATTCGGGAGCTGAGCACCATTCGGGGCATTGGCCGCTGGACTGCAGAAATGTTCTTAATATTCAATATGATCCGGCCGGATATCCTGCCTTTGGACGACATTGGGCTGATTAAAGCCATTTCCCTCAATTACTTCAGTGGCGAGCCAGTCAGTCGCCATGAGGCTAGGGAGGTTGCCGCCAATTGGGCCCCGTGGAGAACGGTTGCAACCTGGTATATGTGGCGAAGTATCGACCCCATTCCTGTGGAATACTAAAATCAAGGCATGAAGACTACTTTTTTGGATTTTGAGCAATCGATCGCCGAGTTGGAGGCGAAGATCGACGAACTGCGTTTTGTGCAGGACGAGTCCTCGGTCGATATCTCCGATGAGATTAAGACGCTCTCTGAAAAAAGCCAGCAACTCATCAAAGACATTTATGCGGCGCTGACCCCGTGGCAAGTATCGCAAGTCGCGCGTCATCCCCAGCGCCCCTATACCTTGGATTACGTTGGCGGTCTGTTTACTGATTTCCATGAGCTGCATGGCGATCGGACATTTGCAGACGATCAATCGATTATTGGCGGCTTAGCCCGTTTTAATGGCGCAGCGTGCATGGTGATTGGTCATCAAAAAGGACGCGACACCAAAGAGCGTGCCTTACGAAACTTTGGTATGAGTAGGCCCGAGGGCTATCGCAAAGCAATGCGCCTGATGCGCCTTGCTGAGAAGTTTCAGATTCCTGTATTTACATTCGTGGATACGCCAGGTGCGTTTCCAGGCATCGATGCCGAAGAGCGTAACCAGTCTGAAGCGATTGGCCACAATCTATATACCCAAGCAGAGTTAACCGTTCCCATTATTGCCACCATTATTGGTGAGGGTGGTTCGGGCGGCGCCCTAGCGATCGCAATGGGGGATGTGGTGTTGATGTTGCAAAACTCAACTTATTCGGTTATCTCGCCAGAGGGCTGCGCATCGATTTTATGGAAGACCGCCGCAAAAGCCCCGGAAGCGGCGGAGCAGTTGGCCCTGACTGCCCAGCGCTTAAAAGGCCTTGGTTTAATTGATAAGATTGTGCCGGAGCCGACTGGCGGGGCGCACCGCGATTACGCGAGCATGATGGACAATATGCGTAAGGCATTGACCGAGTCTCTCAAGGTATTTCAGTCGATGGATGTCGATGCGCTGCTTGAGCGCCGCCATGAGCGCCTAATGAGTTATGGCAAGTTCAAGGAAACCAATCCCAAAGCCTAAGCCCAGAGTAGGGCTGGCGCCATCCACCCGCGATACCTTGCGTATCGGGGCAGACAATCGAACAAGTGCCCCACCTC
The DNA here is from genome assembly GCA_036770845.1 of Polynucleobacter sp. Lineage (GTDB taxonomy): Bacteria > Pseudomonadota > Gammaproteobacteria > Burkholderiales > Burkholderiaceae > Polynucleobacter. Next base: position 2,887 of record DAIPIK010000140.1, read on the forward strand.
GATTAGCGATTGCTTTAAGCGGCGGACTGGATTCAGTGGTGTTACTTGATTCCATTTGCCGTCTGCACCAAACCCAAGCGAAAAAATCAATCAAGCCAGAAAGCAATGAAGTAGCAACGCAGCGGATCTTCGCATTTCATATTCACCATGGACTACAAAAAGCAGCCGATGAATGGCTCTTGTTTTGCGAGGCACTTGCAAAAAAATATCAGATCGGTTTTGACTTTCGTTTGCTGCACATTGATACCCAATTAAACTCAGGAAACATCGAGGCTAGAGCCCGTGCCGCTCGCTATGAGGCTCTAACCGAGTTGTGCGCATATCACGGCGTTGAGGATCTCTTGCTTGCGCACCACCAAAACGATCAGGCTGAAACCGTGTTGTTGCAATTGATGCGTGGCGCTGGAGTTGCGGGATTATCCGGCATGCCTGAGAGTAGAAGTCTGGCGACATCTACGGGTCAGGCCAGCAGTATTACGCTATGGCGGCCATTGCTGCACTTACGTCGCGAGGAGCTCGAGGCCTATGCCCGCGAACAT
>DAIPIK010000141.1:0-3407 GCA_036770845.1 Polynucleobacter sp.
CGCTCGATCGAGGACTGGTAAGACGGGTCATAATGCGTGACCAATAGATCATTGACTAAATCCGTAAACTGCCCTTCTCGAGCCTGCTGACACCATGCGGCGATGGTTTCTTTACCGTAACGGGCATTGAGCATCTGTAGCTTGCTTTCAAGTGCCGGCGTATCACTTAAGAAGTGCTGATACTCACGCATTAGCCATGCTACGCGCGTTGCATTGCTGGCACGCACTTCAACACACTCCCCATCGCGGATGCGCTCCATTAATGCATCTGGAACATGCACACCGCCCACTTTTTTACTCTCCGACTCCACATAGATGATTCGTGCCGGATCCATGCTGCGCAATGCATTCCACAGACGTGTCTCAAATGCTTTCTGGGCGGGCTGGGGTTCTAGTGGGTCTCCTCCCAACACGGAGCCGCGGTGATTAGCCAAGCCCTCCAGATCAAGCACTTGCTCGCCTTGCAGCGTGAGCTCGTGCAACACGCGCGTTTTACCACTGCCGGTCATACCGCAAACAACCCGAAAAGAAAATTGCTTCGCAGCCATATCCAGTTCAGCAATCACCTGCCGCCGAAATCCTTGATAGCCGCCATCAAGCTGAACTGCTTTCCAACCAATGCGTTGCAAAATATGCGTGAAGGCGCCGCTACGTTCGCCTCCACGCCAGCAGTAGATCAATGGACGCCACTCGTGTGGCATATCCATAAAATGTGCGTCAAGGTGACGGGCAATGTTCTTTGCCACTAATGCGGCGCCGCGCTTCTTGGCCGTGAATGGCGATTCTTGCTTATACAGTGTGCCAATTAGGATGCGCTCATCATTGTCTAACACGGGGCAATTGATCGCACCCGGAATATGGTCTAGCGCAAACTCGGCTGGCGAGCGGGTATCAATGATGCAATCAAACGTACTCAGCTGGGTACTGAGTAATGCTGGCAAGAGCTTGGCTGAATTGCCAGCACCCTGCGCTGCCATCCTAGCGTAATACTTTCAGGATGGATTCAGGCCAGGGCATTGACTTATTCTTTTCTAGATCAACCCACAGCATGGTAGCGCCGCCATCGGCACACAAGACTGGCTCTTGATCCGTATTGGTCTCGATCAGCTCCATGGTATTTATCAGGTCAACAGTCGAGTTACCGATCTGACCCACAAAGGTACTGACGCGCAAGGACGCTGGAAAACTCACCTGCTTGTAAAAATTACAAAAGCCATTCACCATAATCATCGCCTCTTTTTCTGCGGTGCAGCTAAAGCCGAGCGAAGTAATCCATTCAATCCGAGCCTGCTCCATATACCGAAAATAGACGGTATTGTTAATGTGCCGATACGAATCCATATCACCCCAGCGAATGGAGATGATCGTCTCATGAATTTTTTTCTTGTTTTCAGGAATATCAATGCGCATGGTCTAGCTTACTCATTCGAATCATTACTTTATTTTGTTTGCGCAAACAAGGTGGCATAAAGCTGCGACATGGCTTTTGCTAAATCAAAATCCAATTGGGTCAGGCCACCCTTGTCATGCGTTGATAAATGAACCGTCACCTTATTCCAGCAATTCGACCAATCGGGATGGTGGTTCATTTGTTCTGCATGTAAGGCCGCCGCCGTCATAAATGCAAACGCACATTTGAAGTCAGCAAATACAAAAGTGCAGACTAAGCGATCCGGGTCACGGGCAATTTGCCACAGCGGCAAGTGCTGTAGTTGGCTCTCTTGCTCTGACTGCGTTAACAGGCTTGGCATTGCTTAGCCAAGCTGCAGTGCGAGGTGATACAAATTGGTTGAGCGTGCGCCTGAGCGGCAAAACGCCAAAATGGGGCCAGGCATGGTTTTTAAGAGGCGATTCATTTCTTGCACTTCGGCCGGCGTCATTGATCCTGGGGCTACGGGCAGAAAGGCATAGTGCAAACCCAAAGCCTCTGCTTTTGCGGCAATGTCGGCATTCTTGGGTTGCGATGGTCCCGCCTCGCCATCAGGGCGATTGTTAATGACGCTTTTATAGCCTTGGGCAGCAATTTCAACTAACTGGGCAGGCTCGATTTGGCCTGCAGTGCCAAAGGCAGTGTTGTGGCAAGTAATGGCAACGCTCATCTCATCCTCGTACTAAAGCAATAAAAGTACTATTTTAAAGCAGGAGCCCGTTTGTTGCCGCTAAAGAACCATTCGCAAGCCGCCATGCCAACCAGCATGGCCAATACAAAGACCAAGGGCTTAGCATGCCCAGTGCCGAGCGCCACTAAAGCGGGGCCGGGACAAAACCCAGCAATGCCCCAGCCAAGACCAAATAGTAGGCTTCCAATCACCAATCGCTTATCGATATCGCGGCGAGTTGGGATTTGCAGGGCATCGCCAAAAAAGCTTTGCGTGCGCTTTTTAGCTAAATAAAAAGCGACTAGACCCACCAACACAGCACCGCCCATCACAAAGATTAGGGAGGGATCCCAGGCGCCGCCAAGATCAAGAAAAGCCAAGATCTTTTCTGGATTACTCATTCCAGAGACGAGTAGTCCCAAACCAAACAACACACCAATCAGGTATTGGCTTAGGAGTCCAATCGATTTGCGCATCATGAGAGTACGTGCCGAATAACAAATACGGTAAGGAAACCAGCACCCATAAACGATGCGGTAGCGACTAAGGAGCGTGGCGATAAACGCGATAAGCCACAAATGCCGTGACCGCTAGTACAGCCAGAGCCATAGTGAGCGCCAAAACCCACTAGTAAACCGGCCAGAATCAAAGCGCCCCACTCTGCCTCAATTACCTGAGACGGATGAAAATCAAATAGAAAGGCCGCCCAAAAAGAGGCAGTCAACAAACCCAACACAAAACAAATACGCCAAAACAGGTCATTTTGTTGAAGGCGCAATAATCCGCTAACAATCCCGCTAATGCCTAAGATACGACCATGAAAATGAATGTAGAGTGCGGCGGCGATTCCGAGCAGAACGCCTCCGAATAAAGCCGGCCCAGGTGTAAACGCAGTCCAATCTATGTGCATAGCCTTGCTCCAAATTAGTAAGCTTATATGAGGCCAATTTTTCAGCCTCCAGCAAAGCGTAGTATAACATTATATGTAAATATATAATGTTAATTCTAGGATGAGCCTAGAAAATTTCTGAACGCATTGGCCCTATTGACAAGGATTGGGGGCCATACGCCATTGCAGATACAGCAGGCAGAGGTAAGATTATATGTAAATATATAATGTTAATTCTTGAGGGTGCCTAATAAATTATGAACGCGTTGTCGCTACTGACAAGGATTGGGGGCCATACGCCATTGCAGATACAGCAGGCAAAGGTAAGCACCTAAGATAAATCCGGGTAACGCAATAAAAGAACCAATCGCCAGCGTGGAAATTCCGGTCAGGCCCTGCCCAACGGTACAGCCCATCGC
>DAIPIK010000142.1:0-3368 GCA_036770845.1 Polynucleobacter sp.
GCGAGCGAGAAGCCTCTTGGCTACTTCGCGCCGCTCAAGGTCTTGGGTAAGCGCGCTTACCCGATTGCCTTAGAAGGGAAATGGGGGCGCCCGTGAGGGCAATTGCATCCAGCCAATAATGGGCAATGGAGATGCATGCAAGGCAGAGTGAAACTTAGAAATCGTTTCTGGGACTGCAAACTGTAAATCGAGTTGAATGCTGGGTACGTAACTATCTTGAATCAGGCAGTATGCGCAACCCGTTTGTGCTTGATGGCCCTCGGGCAGACCTAAATCAACCCCCAAATCGATCTGTTCACCACTGGGGGTACAGATTGCCATCTTAAGGTCACTGGCATCTGAAATGAGTGGCCGCGCATGGGTGGCCATAGGGGTGATAGACCCGAGCAATACTGCGGCAGCAGTAAGCCAATGAATCCAGGTGTGTGCAATGCGTGACATGGGATTATTTTAAGCGCAAGTGTGGGATTTGCTTCAACAGAAATGCAAATGGGGGCTTGCGCCCCCATTTAGATCATGCGTCCTACAAGAAAGACTTATGCTGCTTTTGCCTTCTTGCCGGTGAACTTGCCAATCAATGGCCAGAACAACAGGACTAAGGCCAAGGTGCTGATGGTGCCCACCAAGTAGTTCGAGAAGAAGACATCGACACTGCCTTGGGACATCAACATCGATTGCCGGAAGGAATCTTCTGCACGGTCACCTAGAACTAAAGCCAAGACCATCGGAGCCATTGGGTAATCGAGTTTCTTAAAGACATACCCGACCACACCGAAGCCCAGCATCAACCAAACGTCAAAGGTGGCGTTGTGAACTGTGTAAGCGCCAACCGCACAAATCACAATAATGACTGGTGCAATGATCGAGAACGGGATCCGCAGAATCGATGCGAACAATGGCACGCAGGTCAAGACCACGAACAGTCCAGCAATATTGCCAAGGTACATACTGGCGATCAAGCCCCAAACAAAGTCTGGCTTCTCAACGAAGAGCAATGGGCCTGGCTGTAGGCCCCAAATCAGCAAACCGCCAAGTAATACTGCTGCAGTAGGCGATCCTGGAATACCAAGCGAGAGCATGGGCAACAATGCCGCTGTTCCAGCAGCGTGAGCCGCGGTCTCGGGAGCAACAATACCCTCCATTGCGCCCTTACCGAATTCGGCAGGGTTCTTGGAAACACGCTTGGCAACGCCGTACGCCATAAAGGAAGCAGGAGTCGCACCGCCTGGAGTAATACCCATCCAGCAACCAATTAAGCAGCTACGCAAGGAGGTAGACCAATACTTAGGTAACTGCTTCCAGGTCTGCCATACGATGGTGCTCTTAATCTTGGCGGCGGCGCCGGAGAACTTCAGGCCCTCTTCCATGGACAAGAGAATCTCACCAATACCAAAGAGACCAATAACCGCGATTAAGAAATCAAAACCGCGCATTAACTCATGGCTACCAAACGTCAAACGCAATTGACCGGTAACCGTATCCATACCAACGCAAGCCAAGGCAAAGCCGAGCATCATCGCTGAGATGACTTTAAACGGCGAGCCCTTATTCATGCCCACGAAACTACAGAAGGTTAAGAGGTAGACCGCAAAGAACTCGGGGGGGCCAAACTGCAAGGCAAACCTGGCTACCAATGGTGCCAAGAAGGTAATCATCACGATCGCAAAAACAGCACCAATACAGGATGATGTAAATGCGGCAGTTAATGCCTCACCCGCTTTACCGCTGCGCGCCATGGGGTAACCATCAAAGGTGGTTGCTACCGACCAAGGCTCGCCCGGAATGTTAAATAGGATTGATGTGATCGCCCCACCAAACAAAGCACCCCAATAAATACAAGAGAGCATGATGATGGCTGAGGTAGGCTCCATGGTGAATGTCAATGGCAGCAAAATCGCAATGCCGTTGGCGCCGCCTAAACCAGGCAATACACCAATGATGACGCCAAGAACAACGCCAACCAGCATCAACATCAGATTAAAGGGGGTCATCGCAATGGCAAAGCCATTAAATAGCGCGTTAATTTCGTCCAACTGGAGCTCCTTTTTTTCTAAGCTTTTATAGTAATTTTATTAATGGACACCGATGAACTCGAGTGGGTTAAACCAAGAGCCGTGTGGCAATGGAACCTGAAACCAGAACTCGAACATCATGTAGAGAGCGATGCTGACGCCAACGCCAACAGCGGCCGATTTCCATAATGAGTACTTACCCAGCCACACCATGAAAACAATAATATAAGCGGCGGCAGAGACATAAATACCAATGAGCTGCATAAACAATATAAACACAAATGCAGGCAATAAAACTGCGAGGACTTGCCTAAATGGCTCTTTCTCTACAAAGGGCTCGTCTTCTTTCTTGCGATCAACAATGGCGGCCTGATAGAGGGTAACTGAGCTGGAAATCAAAATGATTAGGCTGATGTAAAAGGGAAAATAACCGGCCTGAGGACCATCACTACCCCACGATGCACCTAACTTAATACTCCCAACCATCACCACCAAACCAAACACTAAAAATAAAAGGGCTGTAATGATTTCCATGGCACGCATGCCAATGGATGCCTCTGATTTTGAATTATTTGCGTTTTCCGACATTGCTTTACTCACTAAAAAAGGGTTAAAACAGCAGTTAAACAGGGTTCGCGATCCGCGAGCCCTGTTTATCCTAACTTACTTCGCAATAAAGCCTGCTTCTTGCATCAGCTGCCTGTGCAAGGCAGCGTTGGTATCTAACCACTTATCAAACTCTTTGCCGCTCATGAAGGTTTGGTTAAAGGCGCCGTCGGCCATGAACTTCTTCCATTCGGGGGTGGCAATCACCTTTTTAAAGAGGTCCACGTAGTAATTGACTTGATCTTGGGTTACGCCTGGGGCCATGAAGATGCCGCGCAGCATCACATAGTCGGTCGGAACGCCCACTTCTTTGCAGGTGGGGATGTCATTCCAGGACTGGGTTGCAGTGATCTTTTCCTTGTAAGGCATGCGGGTATCGTCAAACACGCACTGGGCACGCAGTTTTCCGGCGCGCCACTGGGCGATCGCCTCGATCGGGTTATTCACTGAAGAATCAATGTGGTTACCGACGAGCTGGACAGCCACAGCGCCGCCCCCTGCAAAGGGCACGTAGATGAACTTGGTGCCAGTGGCTTTTTCCAGGGCCACGGTAATGATCTGGTCTTCTTGGCGTGAGCCGGTACCGCCCATCTTGAACTTATTGGGGCCCGCGGCTTTAGCGGCGTCAATGTACTCTTTAGCCGTTTTATAGGGCTTATCGGCATTGGTCCAGAGTACGAACTGGTCTAAAGCCAGCATCGCCACCGGCGTCATGTCTTTGTACGAAAAAGGCACGCCCGTGGCTAAAGG
>DAIPIK010000143.1:0-3356 GCA_036770845.1 Polynucleobacter sp.
AGCATGTGGCGAATCACGCCGTACTCATCGGACACACCATTACCGCCGTGCATATCGCGCGCCATACGCGCAATATCCAGCGCTTTACCGCAGGAGTTACGCTTCATGATCGAGGTAATCTCTGGGGCCGCAATGTGCTCATCCTTCATCCGGCCAAGCCGCAAGCAGCCTTGCAGTGCTAAAGCGATGTCGGTTTGCATGTCGGCTAATTTTTTCTGGATCAGTTGATTGGCTGCCAGTGGGCGACCAAACTGCTGGCGATCCATGGTGTACTGCCGTGCTTTAAACCAGCAATCTTCGGCAGCGCCCAAGACGCCCCACGAAATACCATAGCGCGCTGAATTAAGGCAAGTGAAGGGACCCTTAAGGCCGGTGATTTCAGGGAACTCATTTTCGGCAGGAACGAAAACACTGTCCATGACGATTTCGCCGGTAATCGAAGCGCGAAGGCTCATCTTGCCCGAAATCTTCGGCGCCGATAAACCCTTCATGCCTTTTTCTAAAATGTAGCCCCGAATTACGCCTTCGTCGTTCTTGGCCCAGACCACAAATACATCGGCAATCGGTGAGTTGGAAATCCACATTTTCGAGCCGGTCAGCTCAAACCCGCCGGGTACCGTGCGCGCTCGGGTAATCATGGCACCCGCATCCGAGCCGTAGTTGGGTTCGGTTAAGCCGAAGCAGCCAATCCATTCGCCGCTGGCTAATTTAGGCAAAAACTTTTCTTTTTGTGCCTTGCTACCAAACTCATTGATGGGCACCATCACCAAGGAAGACTGCACGCTCATCATCGAGCGGTAACCCGAATCAACCCGCTCGATTTCGCGGGCAATCAGGCCATACGAGACGTAATTGAGGTTGGCGCCACCGTATTCTTCGGGAATCGTAATGCCCAGCAAGCCCAATTCACCCATTTCACGAAAGATCGCAGGGTCCGTTGTCTCATTCCGAAAGGCATCGTGTACCCGTGGGGCCAGGCTGCCTTGAGCATATTCAAAGGCCGCATCCCGAATCATGCGCTCTTCGCTACTGAGCTGGGCGTCCAACATTAGAGGGTCTTCCCAGTGAAAAATCGGCTTACTCATATATCGGCATTTCCTGTGTTTTTTGTTAAATCCAGCTATCCTATTGATTATCCAACTTTTGGCTTAAACCTGCTGTTAGCACCTACCTAAAACCCATGCAACGCCGCCACCGCTATTATGATTTGCTCCTTGCCGCTTTTGTGGTGGTACTACTGTGTAGCAATTTTATTGGCGCGGGTAAGGTAGCGACGCTGGATTTGCCATTATTTGGCACCGTCATTTTTGGCGCCGGTATTTTGTTTTTCCCCATTGCCTATTTTTTTGGCGACATCATGACCGAAGTCTATGGTTATGCCCATGATCGCAGGGCAGTATGGGCGGGGTTTGCTGCGCTCGCTTTTGCCGCCCTCATGGCGCAAGTAGTGATTGCCTTGCCGGTGGCGCCGGGGTCGTATATGGCTGGCTATCAGAGCGGACTGGAGACGGTATTCGGCAATTCGTGGCGGATTGCGCTCGGATCAATGATTGCATTTTGGTGCGGTAGCTTATCTAATAGCTACGTCATGGCGAAGATGAAAATCTGGACGCAAGGCAAACATTTGTGGACCCGCACCATCGGTTCTACCGCAGTAGGGGAGTTAGTCGATTCCAGCCTTTTTTATGTGATTGCGTTTTATGGCATTTGGTCAACCAGTCAGATTATTCAAGTGGCGCTAGCCCAGTACGTTCTCAAAACCCTATGGGAGGTTTTAGCAACACCCCTGACCTATGCTGTTGTTGGATTTTTAAAGAAAAAAGAGAACGAAGATTATTACGACACCCACACGAATTTCACGCCATTTAAGATAAAGGTTTAATGATGAAAGCATTTCACGATCCGATGATTCAAGCGAGCGATATCACGCCGAAGTCTATTTTTGAGCAGCGCCGCTCTTTAATTCAGCTTGCAGCAGCAGGAGGCATGGGGATGGCACTGGCGCCGTGGTTCTCGCGTGAAGCATTTGCGAGTAATCCCGATGCGGTGAAGTTTAAGAATGTGATTGAGTCGCCTTACTCCACGAAAGAGACCCTCTCGGAATACAAAGAAGTCACCACTTATAATAATTTCTATGAGTTTGGGCTGGATAAGAGTGACCCTGCGCGCCGCGCCGGCTCCCTAAAAACCAGCCCATGGACGGTCACGATCGATGGCCTGGTCAAAAAGCCGATGACGATTGATATTGATGCCTTACTGAAATTGGCGCCGATCGAAGAGCGAATCTACCGGATGCGCTGCGTTGAGGGTTGGTCGATGGTCATTCCATGGAATGGCTACTCGCTTTCTAAATTGCTCAATGTAGTGGAGCCATTGGGTTCCGCTAAGTTCATCGAGTTCGTGACCCTGGCAGACCCCCAGCAAATGCCCGGTCTAGCTCGCCCCATTTTGGACTGGCCATACCGTGAGGCTTTACGCCTCGATGAAGCAATGAACCCACTTACCTTGCTGACCTTGGGCCTCTATGGCGAAGTATTGCCAAAACAAAATGGCGCGCCAGTGCGTATCGTCGTGCCCTGGAAATATGGATTCAAAAGCGCGAAGTCCATTGTGTCGATTCGGTTAACGGAGAAGCAGCCTGTAACGAGTTGGGTGAAATCGGCACCCCGGGAGTATGGTTTTTATTCCAACGTCAATCCCAATGTGAGTCATCCGCGCTGGAGCCAGGCCACCGAGCGTCGCCTTGGTGATAACCGGGGAATATTTGCCCCTAAGATTCCAACCGAGATGTTCAATGGTTACGCTACGCAAGTAGCAAGCCTGTATACCGGCATGGACCTTAAAAAGAATTACTAATTGCAGTACGTCAAGCCAACTGTTTTTTTGCTTGCCTTACTGCCTCTAGCAAGGCTGATTTGGCTTGGTAGCGCACAAGACTTGGGCGCCAACCCGATTGAGTTCATTACGCGCTCAATGGGGACCTGGACCTTGGTTTTTTTATGCCTGAGTTTGGCAATGACGCCAGCACGGGCCATAACCGGCTGGACTGGGTTTATTCACCTCAGGCGGATGCTGGGTTTGTTTTGTTTCTTTTATGCTACGGTGCATTTTCTGATTTGGCTGTGGCTGGATCATGACTTTTCGCTGACGGCGATGTGGCTGGATGTATTGGAGCGTCCGTATATTACGTTCGGTTTCCTTGCATTTGTGTTGTTAATACCGCTGGCATTAACATCCAATCACTGGTCACAGCGTAAGCTCGGTCGGCGTTGGAGCCATTTGCACCGCATGATTTACGCTATTGCAATACTGGCCATCCTCCACTACTGGTGGCATAAAGCCGGTAAGAGCGATTA
>DAIPIK010000144.1:0-3347 GCA_036770845.1 Polynucleobacter sp.
ACCAAGACTTTCTAATAACCCTTCCTAACGGAGAAACGTATGAAATTAATAACCGCAGTCATCAAGCCCTTCAAGCTTGACGAAGTGCGCGAGGCGCTCTCAGAAGTGGGTGTCTCGGGCATTACCGTGACAGAAGTGAAGGGCTTTGGACGACAAAAGGGCCATACCGAGTTGTACCGTGGTGCAGAGTACGTAGTCGACTTTTTACCTAAGGTAAAGATTGAGGCTGCAGTAGACGACGGTATTTTGGAGCGTGCGATTGAAGCAATTGAAAAATCGGCACGCACGGGCAAGATCGGTGACGGCAAAATTTTTGTCTCACCCGTTGAGCACGTCATTCGTATCCGTACCGGTGAGACCGGCGCGGCGGCACTTTAAAGAGGGGTTCAAAATGCGTACTTGGATGAAACAACTCATTTCGGGAGGCGCCAAGGCTTTGGCTTTGGGCGCAACCGGCATGTTGGCGATGGTGCCTGCTTACGCGGCAGATGTAGCTGCTGCAGCACCCGCAGCAGCAGCTGCTGTTGCGGCAGTTCCAAATAAAGGCGATACGGTTTGGATCATGGTGTCTACAGCATTCGTTGTGCTGATGACACTACCAGGCCTTGCCTTGTTTTATGGCGGTTTAACGCGCAGTAAAAACGTGCTGTCGATCTTAGTGCAGTGCATGGTGGTGTTTTCGCTGATTGCAGTGTTGTGGACCATTTATGGTTACAGCTTTGCGTTCACGGAGGGCAGTGCATTCTTTGGTGGATTGGATCGATTGTTCTTAGCTGGAGTGACGCCAGACAGTGTGGCAGCAACCTTTAGCAAGGGCGTTGTAATCCCTGAATTTACCTTCATTGGATTTCAGGCTGCGTTTGCAACCATTACCTGCTGCTTAATCGTCGGCGCCTTCGCAGAACGTGCTAAGTTTTCTGCGATCTTGGTGTTTATGGTTCTTTGGTTTACCTTTGCTTACTTACCAATAGCCCATATGGTTTGGTTCTGGCCTGGTCCGGACGACATCAAAGATGCGGCATCGCTTGAAGCCATTACTGCAAAAGCAGGGTGGCTGTGGCAGAAAGGTGTTCTTGACTTTGCTGGCGGTACGGTAGTGCACATCAATGCAGCGATTGCTGGTTTAGTTGGCTCTTATATGGTTGGCAAGCGGATTGGCTACGGTAAAGAAGCAATGAAGCCCCATAACTTGGTTTACACCATGATCGGCGCTTCGCTCTTGTGGTTTGGTTGGTTTGGATTCAATGCCGGCTCGGCACTGGAAGCAAACGGAACTGCTGCTTTGGCCTTCTTCAACACCTTAGTGGCGACTGCTGCTGCTGTATTGGGTTGGACACTGGCTGAGTGGATTACCAAAGGTAAGCCTTCTATGTTGGGCGGTGCATCGGGTTGCGTTGCTGGTTTAGTAGCGATTACTCCTGCCGCTGGCTTTGTTGGTCCAATGGGCGCGATCGCGATTGGCTTTATTGCCGGCGTAATTTGCCTGTGGGGCGTTTCGGGTCTGAAGCGCATGCTGGGTGCAGACGATAGCTTGGACGTATTTGGGGTCCATGGCATTGGCGGCATCATTGGTGCGATTTTGACTGGCGTGTTTGCTGATCCCGCATTGGGCGGCTCTGGAATCTGGGATTACGTTGCGAACGCTGCAGCGGCCGAGTATTCCATGGGTAGCCAAGTTTGGTTGCAGGCTCAGGGCGTCATTACTACCATCATTTGGTCTGGTGTAGTCTCGGTCGTTGCGTTCAAACTGGTGGATATCGTGATTGGTTTGCGTGTGAAGGAAGAAGAAGAGCGCGAAGGCTTGGATATTACTTCCCACGGTGAAACAGCCTACGAATCCTAATTAGGCGTGTTCTGAAAGCTAAATAGGCCCTAGTGGCCTATTTAGCCTTTTTATTGGGTTCGGTCGATCCAATGCCTTTTTTATAAAAAAACTTACAATAGTGAGATGGTCCCACATCTCATTACTGCCCTTAGTGGCCCCTTACTCGAACTCGAGACCAAGGTATTAGAAGCAACTCCTGCTATCGAGCGTTGGTTTCGCTTGGAGTGGCAAGAGCACACGCCACCCTTTTATTGCTCCGTTGATTTACGGAACTCGGGTTTTAAGCTAGCGCCAGTTGATACCAATTTATTTCCGGGTGGTTTTAATAACCTCTCCCCGGAGATGTTGCCCCTTGCAGTGCAGGCGGCGATGGCTGCGATTGAGAAGATTTGCCCCGAAGCAAAAAATTTACTGCTGATACCGGAGCGCCATACTCGGAACACCTTTTATTTGCAGAACATTGCGCGCCTTTCTTCGATTCTGCGTCAGGCGGGACTGAATGTGCGCCTTGGCAGTTTGTCCGAGGACATTAAGAAGCCTACTTGGATTGATTTGCCAGACGGCAACCGCTTATTGCTTGAGCCGTTGGCGCGATTGGGGCTTAAAAAGCAACGCCTTGGCATTAAGGATTTTGATCCGTGCTCCATCCTGCTAAACAACGATTTATCTGCAGGCATTCCGCCCATACTGGAAAATATCTACGAGCAATACTTATTGCCGGGACTGCATGCCGGGTGGCACATTCGCCGCAAGTCAAATCACTTTGAGGCTTACGATGAAGTGGCTAAGAAGTTTGCCAAACTCGTTGACATTGATCCATGGATGATCAATCCATACTTCACTAGCTGTAGCAATATCAACTTCCATGAGCGGCAGGGCGAAGAAGAATTGCAATCAGCAGTAGAGCAGGTGTTAAAAAAGACCGCTAAAAAATACCGTGAATATGGCATTAAAGAAAAGCCGTATGTCGTCGTCAAGGCCGATGCTGGAACCTATGGCATGGGGGTGATGGTGGTGAATGATGCAAGTCAGCTCAAAAACCTCAATCGCCGTGAGCGCAATAAGATGAGTATTGTGAAAGAGGGCCTTGAGGTTAGTGATGTGATTATTCAGGAGGGTGTATATACCTTCGAAAAAGTCAATGAGGCCGTTGCTGAGCCTGTGGTCTATATGATTGATCGCTATGTGGTTGGTGGCTTTTATCGCGTTCATACAGACCGAGGTCCTGATGAGAATCTCAATGCGCCCGGTATGCATTTTGTACCATTGGCGTTCGAGCAAAATGCCATGCCGGATTACCATGCAAAACCCGGCAGTGCCGCTCCCAATCGATTCTATTTATATGGCGTAGTAGCCCGCCTTGCTTTATTGGCCTCATCGCTCGAGTTAGAGCGCACTGACCCTAACGCAGAAGTGGCGTAAGAAAAAACCACCGAGACATTCCCTTGGATTTTTTATTTATTGCCGACCCCTTGGATTCCTTCGCGATACAGAAGGACTCAACGCTGGCAATGATGCGCGC
>DAIPIK010000145.1:0-3257 GCA_036770845.1 Polynucleobacter sp.
TCGCCGACAATTTGGTAGGTGAATTTCGTGCCATCTTCCAAGTCTTCGAGATCCACGGTGGCACCAAACACTACCCGGCCCTCCACTTCCAAGGTTGCCGGATCAATAATTTGAGCGCCTGACAGGGTGGTCTCTAACTCCTTGATACGGCCCTCGATAAAGCCTTGCTTTTCTTTTGCGGCATCGTACTCTGCGTTCTCGGATAGATCACCCTGCGCACGCGCCTCCGAAATGGCATTGATAACGGCTGGACGTTCGACGTGCTTGAGGCGATGCAACTCTGCCTTGAGCAGTTCAGCGCCAAATTTAGTAATCGGAATGGTGTTCATACTGCAACCTAGCTTGTCTACGAAATAAGGAAGTAGTTTAAGCCAGGTTTACCGTATTTTCAGAGACTATTCGAGGCTGCGGTGCAAATTTTGCAGCGAATAGACTTCGAGTGAATCTTTAGCACCGCTTTTTGACGCCATCAACCCATCCATCACAGCCCGCGCTGCGCTAATCGTGGTGTAGTACGTCACGCCATTGGCCTGGGCACTGGTTCGAATCGAACGTGAATCGGCAATGGCAGTACGGGTCTCATCCACGGTCGTAAAGACCAGTGAAATTTCCCGGTTTTTAATCAGGTCAACGATGTGGGGCCTGCCGTCTTTCACCTTATTGACCACGCGCACGGGCAAGCCCGCAGCAGCGATGGCAGCGGCAGTGCCTTTAGTAGCCACCATCGGAAATCCGAGTTCATGCAGAAGCTGGGCTACTGCAACGGCTTTACCTTTGTCGCTGTCTTTCACGGTCAAGACCACCGTACCGGTTTTGGGAAGCTTGATGCTAGCGCCCAGTTGCGACTTAAACAACGCCTCACCAAAGGTTTTACCCACACCCATCACCTCACCAGTGGAGCGCATCTCAGGCCCCAAGATGGGATCAATACCAGGGAATTTATTAAATGGAAAGACTGCTTCCTTGACTGAGAAATACGGCGGAATGACTTCGCGTGTAATGCCTTGTTTGGCTAAGGTCTGCCCTACCATGCAACGCGCTGCAATCTTCGCTAATTGCAAACCGGTTGCCTTCGATACAAACGGCACCGTCCGCGACGCACGGGGATTTACTTCCAAAACATAAATCACATCGTTGCCGTCGACATTCTGAATCGCAAACTGCACGTTCATCAGACCAACCACATTGAGGCCTCGCGCCATGGCTGCGGTTTGGCGTTTGATTTCGTCAACCGTAGCATCGGACAAGGAATACGGTGGCAATGAACACGCTGAGTCACCGGAGTGGACTCCAGCCTGTTCGATGTGCTCCATCACGCCGCCAATAAAAACAGCCTCGCCATCGCTGATGCAATCCACATCGCATTCAATTGCGTCATTTAAGAAGCGATCCAAGAGCACCGGTGAATCATGCGATACCTTCACCGCCTCACGCATATAGCGCTCTAAATCACGGCCATCGTGCACGATCTCCATGGCCCTGCCGCCTAGTACGTAGGATGGACGCACCACTAAGGGGTAGCCAATCTCTTCAGCCAATCGCAAGGCTTCATCTTCAGCGCGCGCAGTCCGGTTAGGTGGCTGGCGTAGATCCAAGGCATGCAATAGTTTTTGGAAGCGCTCGCGGTCTTCAGCCGCATCAATCATGTCAGGTGATGTGCCAATAATAGGAACGCCATTGGCCTCTAAATCCAACGCCAGTTTGAGTGGCGTTTGGCCACCGTACTGCACGATCACGCCCTTGGGTTTTTCCTTGGCAACGATCTCCAGAACATCTTCTAAGGTCAAGGGCTCAAAGTACAAGCGATCCGATGTGTCGTAGTCCGTCGATACAGTCTCAGGATTGCAGTTGACCATGATGGTTTCGTAACCGTCTTCGCGCATGGCAAGAGCAGCATGCACGCAGCAGTAATCAAATTCAATGCCTTGGCCGATGCGGTTGGGACCGCCGCCCAGAACCATGATCTTGTCGCGATTCGTTGGCTGCGATTCACATTCGCCATGCTCTGCTTCGTAGGTGGAATACAGGTACGCCGTATTGGTCGAAAACTCCGCAGCGCAGGTATCGACCCGCTTATAAACCGGAAATACCTTCAAGCGGTGGCGTGCGGCCCGAACGGAGGCAGCGTCAACCTTCAGTAGTTTGGCTAAGCGGCGATCCGAAAATCCTTTTTGCTTTAGAAAGCGCCACTCTTGGGCAGACAAACCATCAATCGTGTGCTGCTTAAGTGTGTTTTCAATCGAGATGAGCTCTTCAATCTGCTCTAAGAACCAGGGGTCTACTTTGGTTTCTTCATAGATCTCATCCAGGCCCATACCCATACGGAATGCATCGGCCAAATACCAAATGCGATCGGGTCCTGGCTCACCAATCTCTTGAATGATGTCTTCTAAATCGGTAGAGCGCTCGTCCAGACCGTCGACGCCGACCTCAAGACCGCGCAAGGCTTTCTGAAAGGACTCTTGGAAGGTGCGGCCAATGGCCATCACCTCGCCAACGGATTTCATTTGGGTCGTTAAGCGCGAATCCGCTTGCGGAAACTTCTCAAATGCAAAACGGGGAATCTTTGTTACGACATAATCAATCGATGGCTCAAACGATGCCGGTGTAGCGCCTCCGGTAATGTCGTTGTGCAACTCATCTAAGGTGTACCCAACCGCTAATTTTGCTGCGACCTTCGCAATCGGAAAGCCAGTGGCTTTGGAGGCCAAAGCAGACGACCTTGAAACACGCGGGTTCATCTCAATCACGATCATGCGGCCATCGACTGGATTGATCGAGAACTGCACGTTTGATCCGCCGGTATCCACACCAATTTCACGCAATACCGCAATCGATGCATTGCGCATCAACTGATACTCTTTATCCGTCAGCGTTTGCGCGGGCGCCACCGTAATCGAGTCGCCCGTATGAATGCCCATCGGATCCAAGTTCTCAATCGAGCAGACGATGATGCAATTGTCGGCGCGGTCACGCACCACTTCCATCTCAAACTCTTTCCAGCCCAGCAATGATTCTTCAATCAAGAGCTCACCCGTTGGTGAAAGCTCCAAACCGCGCTTGCAGATTTCTTCGAACTCTTCGCGGTTGTACGCAATGCCGCCGCCCGAGCCGCCCATCGTAAAGGAAGGACGGATCACGACGGGGAAGCCAGCGCTGCCGGTTTCTTGCTGAATGCGTTGTTGTACGGCGACGGCTTCATCCATCGAATGCGCAATGCCGGATTTAGCAGAACCGAGACCAATCTTGGTCATCGC
>DAIPIK010000146.1:0-3256 GCA_036770845.1 Polynucleobacter sp.
CCGGTATTGTTTAATCGCGTAAAGCCCGGTGAAACTATTCTGGTTGAGGAATTGATTTAATTTCCACTAAAGAAGCAAAAGGTAAATTATTTTAGAAATTCTGCAGCCCATACCGGTAACGCTTGCGGTACTGATTATCTTTTGCGCTTATTTTATATTCGGCGTATCTGGCTTTGGCTCATCCATTGTTGCCGTTCCTTTGTTGGTTCAACTCTTTCCATTGACTACGGTCGTTCCCATGATGGTTTTAATGGATATTTGCGCATCTTTCTATTTAGGTAGGAAATCGTCGAAGGAGGCAGACAAAAAAGAGCTGCTGTGGCTGTTCCCGTTTACCTTGGTGGGTATGGTGATTGGTATCACCTTATTGATTAATGCGCCAAGCGAACCTTTGCTGGTTATTCTTGGAATATTTGCTGGGGCAAATGGATTAAGGGTGCTCACGAAGAAAAAAGTAGATCTTCGTACCCCCATTTCGAAGTGGTGGGCAATGCCGTTTGGATTTTTTGGCGGAATCTTTACGGCATTATTTGCTACTGGGGGTGCAATTTATGCATCCTATCTGGAAATGCGCATGAGAGACCCGCGCATGCTTAGGGCGACCATGGCTTTTGCAATTTTAATTTTGACGGGGATGCGATTTGTATTCATGCTGGTGTCTGAATTACTTTTACATGTAGACGTGATAGCGCTTGCTATATGTATGCTATTGCCAATGATTCTTGGTTTGTGGGCCGGATCTAAAGTGCATAGCAAAATGAGTAGCTCAGGCATTCTCAGAATTTATGGAAGTATTTTGCTTTTTTCAGGAGCAATGCTATTACTCAGGGAGCTTCCAAAGTTAGTTCGGATTTCGTAAAACGACTTTGTTTGGATTCATAATGCAGTGGGGGTCCAAGCTGCGTTTGATCGAATGCATCAGATTCATCTCGGTTGTTGATTTACGCTCAAGCAACTCTGCAACCTTGGCCTGACCAATTCCATGTTCTGCTGAAAATGAGCCTTCGTATAAATAGACCTGATCATGCACTAGGCGATTTATTTCATGCCGCCTGTCTGGAAGCAGATTAGACGACTTCTGATTTAATCCTACTAGGTTGTAGTGCAGATTGCCGTCGCCAAGGTGTCCAAATACAATCACCTCAGTATCGGGCCATCTTCCCCTGAGTTTTAGATTGGTGCTATCAATAAACGCGGCGAGCTCTGAAATGGGTAGGGAAATATCGTGTTTTATAACATGGCCCAATTGCAGCTGGGCTTCTGGAATGGTTTCGCGAATTTCCCACATTGATTTCGATTGCTGTATTGATTCAGCTACGATGCCATCGACTATAAGAGAGGAGTCCATGGCGCCAAGCAATAGATTCTGAATTTCCAATCGAATCGTGTCTTCGGAGTCCATGCTTGAGAGCTCGATTAAAACAATCCAGTCTGCCCGATCCACTAATAGCTGCTGTGCCAACGCAAATCGATCAGATACCAACTCCATTGCTCGATTTGATATCAACTCAAATGCGGTCAGATCGGCGCTACATCCCTTTTGCACTTGCTGAAGTAAGGCAATACTCGATGCAACATCATTCACCTTCACGAGGGCAGTAATCTTTGTTGTAGGTAGCGGGAAGACTTTTAAGGTCGCAGCGGTAATGATGCCGAGCGTCCCTTCGGATCCAATAAAGAGATCTTTTAACGAATAGCCAGTATTGTCTTTTCGAAGACCCCGTAGGCCATTCCAAATTTCGCCGTTTGCGGTAACCACTTCAAGGCCAAGAGTGAGGTCGCGCATATTGCCATATCGAAGCACTTGAACCCCGCCTGCATTGGTAGCTAGGTTTCCACCAATCGTGCAGCTGCCTTCTGCTGCTAAGCTAAGTGGAAACAATGTGCCATGCTCTAACGCTGCGTCCTGAACCTGCTTTAATATCGCACCAGCCCCAACAGTGATGGTGGCGTTTTGGATGTCAACTTCCGAAATCTGATTCAATCGAAGCAATAAGATGATGACAGAATCGCCCGTGTTATCTGGTGTAGCGCCGCCGCACAAGCCTGTATTACCGCCTTGCGGCACAATTGATACCCGATATTTATTGCAAATTTTGACGAGGCTAGCAACTTCGGCCGTATTTCCCGGCTTCAAGACTGCAAGCGCCTTTCCTTGATAGCGCTTTCCCCAGTCGGTTAGGTATGGTTCTTTGTCCTCATCTTTATCAAGCACATATTGTTTTCCAATAGCGCTCTCAAATTCCGAAAGAACAGACTGAACGGGCATACCTGATTTAGTTGCGTCGAATGGTTGGGGCGGGGACTCCATCAATCATGATATTTAAGCATGACGGTAACTTACTGGCAATTGCCCGGCGGGCTGCTGGCAACACTTGCTCTTTTTCGGTGACTAGCTCTCCAAAACCACCAAAGGCAGCGCAGACTTTTTCATAATGCGTTGGTAGTAATTCACAGCCGATGACGCGGGCTTGACCATACTCTCTGATTTGGATTTGATGTTCTGCATTCCAGCATGCATCGTTACCGACGATCAATAAGAAGGGTAGCTGATAACGGACCGCCGTATCAATTTCGGAACTATGAAAGCCAAACGTGCCATCACCTACAACCGCAACAACGGGGGCTCCAGGCCTAGCTAGACTAGCGGCCGTAGCAAATGGCAATCCCGCGCCAATCGATCCAGCAACGCCATTAATTACTCGATTCGGTGCATTTAAACATGCCTGAGCCCACTGACCAATCTCACCCCCATCGCTAACTAAAACAGATTCAGGATGACTATCTAATATTGCCTGCAATGGCGCTAATGCTTGGGCTGGATGCAACTTATTTGGGCTAGAGGTGGCACTACTCCAGGTAGCAGGGCGATAAGCGACTGCTTGATGTACCTCTGTTTGCCATTCACGTGTCGCGCTTGTTGCAAGTCTATTTAATTCGATGATGGCGTTGATAGCGCTTTGCACATCTGCACATGTTGTTAGTAGAAGTTTTGATCCAACCGCTCTTTTACTTCGCTCAATCTCGCTTAACTCGGGATCAATTTGAAAAAATACGCAGTCTTTGTGAAAGTTTGGCGCTTTCCCAAATTTCAGAGTGAAGTCGAGTTTTTTGCCAAGCAGCAAGACGCAATCGGATTGGGCAAGCACCTCAGAAAAGGCCCCCAAGCTGGGGTCTCCAATGCCCCTTGGGCTTTCCATGCCGATGACTGGGATACCCAAAGAGGCCTCTAAGCTGGCTAAAGTTTTACGGCCTG
>DAIPIK010000147.1:0-3254 GCA_036770845.1 Polynucleobacter sp.
CTACTGTGAGTTTCCTCAGCAGCATTCATGCATTGAACTCGAATATTCTGTTTGGGTTAATTGGCTTGCATCTTTTGGCCATTGCCTACTACCAATGGGTAAAGCGTGTGTCGATCGTGATGCCGATGATTCAGGGCGACAAAGAGGTCGATGTGGAGCGCGATGGCAGTGGTCTGCCTGCTTCCGCACTCCATGCGTCCAAAGACGGAGCAGCACAGCGACTCACTGCATTTATATCGCTGTGTGCAATTGCCTTAGTGCTGCTCTATGCCCTTGGTGTTATTTCTTTCTAAAGTCATCGTGGCAGGCTTTGCAGGTTTGTCCTGCAGCGCTAAATGCCTTTTTGATGTTGTCAAGATTACCTGACTGCGCTGCTTGATTGAGTTCGGTAATCGCGGTCTGCATTTTCTCTGATCCTGCTTTAAATTTAGCAGCCTCAGTCCAAATTCCGGGTTGAGCCTTACCACCTTCGGTACCAGCGCCAAAGGCTTGCCATGGCAGGGTGGATAGCGTTGCAATGATGGCTGCATTTTTAGCAACATCATCCTTGTTGTAAGGCACTTCTCCTTTGACAACCGCACCAATCCGCCCGAAGTGGGTTCCGATCAAGCTGAATGCGCTTTGACGGTATTTGATTGCATCTTCAGGTTTTTGAAACTGCGCAAAAGCGGGGCTGGCTGTAATCAGGATGATGGATGCTGCCAACATACGTAGGCCAGTACTGGTAATAAGTGGATTCGTAGACATGAGAGCTCCTTATGAATGGAAGGGGTAATTACCGGATCAGCATAACCCACTTCGCCGCTTTTTAAGTAAGCCAAGCTACTTTTTTAAAGCAAGTGCTGCAGGGGCCACATCAAGAAACGAATGATGGATAAAAAGAAGCCGCTTAAGGGCTGCATCCACCAATCGCTTACCAATCCGCTGATGGCTAGGCCCAAGACGATAAAAAAGCCCCAAGGCTCAATTCGGCTAAAAGACACCGCTTGGCGGTAAGGCAGAAGACCGGTTAGGACTCGCCCGCCGTCCATCGGCGGAATCGGCAGCAGATTAAATACGAGGAGGCTGATATTCCACATCACTCCCGCCTTGGCAACCGCCCCTAAATAGGGCTCATCGATCCCCAGGAGTTGGGGCATAAACCAGAGTGTGGCCCAGATAATCGCTTGAATAAAGTTGGATCCAGGCCCTGCTAAGGCGACCCAAATCATGTCAATTTTGGGGTTTTTAAGACGGTCAAAACGCACCGGTACAGGCTTGGCGTAGCCGATTAAAAAGCCTGAATTCAGCAAAATCAAGGCCAAGGGAATCACCAAGGTGCCGACTAAATCGATGTGTTTAAAGGGATTTAAAGTCACTCTCCCGAGCAGGTAGGCGGTATTGTCCCCCAGCCGTTTGGCAACATAACCGTGCGCTGCCTCATGAATGGTGATGGCCAAAATCAGGGGAATCGCATTGACGGCTATTGCTTCTATCGAAAAGGCACTTATCATGGCAACATGATATCCACAGGAGCCCAACGTGACTGAAGAAAAAAAACCCGCTGCGAAGACCCCAGCCCGCCCAGTGATCGCTAAACCGCCTGTTCGTCCTCCTGCCGGCAAAGGCCCTCAGGGTGCTGGCGGCAAGCCCCCCAGTGGCTTTGGTGGCGGCAAAGGCATGATGCGTAAAGCTGGCCGCGGCCGTTAAACAGCTCGGCAATACGGCTAGTCGCTAGCCGGATGGTGGATAATTGCGGAATTGCAATTTGCACATGTATACGCACTATTGAAGGATGAGTTATGAATGAGTGGCATAAAGAAAGTAAAGAAGAGATCAATAAAAAGATCATCACCTTGATCGTGATGTTGGCTGTCGCGACAAGCTTGGCAATCTTATTTGCTTTGGTTGCTGCTCACATTGGTTACGTATTTGCTTAATTGCCACAGTGCAGTTCATTACCCATGCTTTTAGTTTTCGGTTGAAGCCTGCTTCCCGCCGGAAATGAGTAAACACCGCCAGCCCGCAGTTTTTATTGGGCATGGCAGCCCGATGTACGCTTTAGAGCCCAACCGCCACACGGCTGCATGGGCAGCACTCGGTAAGCGCCTCCATAAACCCGATGCCATTCTCCTGATCTCGGCCCATTGGCTGACACGCGGTATTTGGCTTACCGCGATGCAGCAGCCAAAAACCATTCATGATTTTGGCGGCTTCCCAGAGGCCCTATTTCAAATTCAATATCCAGCGCCGGGAAGTCCGGCCCTTGCGCAGCGCGTTCAGTCCCTGCTAACGCAAGCGGTGGTTTTGGAAGAGCACGAATGGGGCATCGATCATGGGGCATGGTCGGTGTTGCGCTACTTGTATCCGCAGGCTGATGTGCCGGTAGTGCAACTCAGTTTAGATGGATCGCTCAGCGCCAAGGAGCACTACACGCTAGCCAAACAATTAGCACCTTTGCGCGATGAAAACATCTTGATTCTGGGTAGCGGAAACATTGTTCATAACTTGCGCCTAATCGATTGGGACTCAGAAGCAGCTCCGCTGCCATGGGCAACGGACTTCAATCAATTCTTTATGAGTCAGGTTTTGGCTAATCAGCATCCCTCTTTACTTGACTGGCAGGCAGCAGGTGATGCGGCTCGGCTATCGATCCCGACCCCAGAGCACTATTGGCCTGCTTTATACCCCCTAGCGTTGCAAGACAGTGGCGAGCAGGTTGAAATTATCACCAATGGCATTGAAATGGGCTCAATTAGCATGCTGTCCTTCCTCATTCATTAACTACAATCAAGGTATGGGGACATCACTGGTAGCGATTTTTTGTGGAGCGGGTTTCGGTGCGCTATTGCGTGCTGGCTTTAATGTCGTGGGCGCGGGGATGGTATCGGGCTTTCCGATGGGCACCTTGTTGGCTAATTTGTTTGGCGGTTATTTGGTTGGCATTGCCGTTGCCTTTTTTGGTAACAATGCGGCCATCGGGCCTGAGTGGCGTTTATTTATTATTACTGGTTTTTTAGGTGGGCTAACCACATTCTCGAGCTTCTCTGCAGAAGTAATTGAGATGATGCAGCGCGGTGAATACACCTGGGCACTAGGGACTGCTTTATTGCACGTGATTGGCTCGCTTGTACTGACCTTCCTCGGGATCATGACTTACCAAGCCCTCAAGTAAGCTTAGATCAGGCCCAGCAATCCCAAAACAGCACCAATCAGAATGAGGTACATCGGATGCCAGCGGGTTACGGTAGCAATCAATGCTGCGCCGATCGTTA
>DAIPIK010000148.1:0-3239 GCA_036770845.1 Polynucleobacter sp.
TCAATTATTTAGGAGTTTTACAGCAGCCCGAGCTAGCCAAAGTCTATGCGGCCGCTGATGTCTTTGTGTTTCCGAGTAAGACGGATACCTTTGGTTTGGTCTTGCTAGAGGCCATGGCCTGCGGCACCCCAGTGGCAGCCTACCCCGTTACCGGCCCCATTGATGTGCTTGGCGATTCTCCAGCAGGTGCCATGAACGACGATTTACGCACCGCCTGCTTGGAAGCCCTAAAGATCCCCCGAGAAGTGGCTAGAGCGCATGCGGAACGCTTTTCCTGGCGGGCTTCCACGGAGCAGTTTGCACGGCATTTAAAGCCCGTACCTAGCCCTGCGGTACATCGCACTGCTTTGGCTTAAGAAACTCAGGTTTTTAATTGAAAGATACGTACCACATTGACCAAAATCCGCACAAAGGCAATCGCGGATTGGTTCGCGCATGGCATGCCGCCAAAAACTCATGGCATGGGCTGGTATTTGCATTTAAGGAAGAGAGTGCCTTTCGACAAGAACTGACTCTGTTTGTCCTAATGACTCCAATTGCCCTTGTATTGCCCGTATCCCTATTTGAAAAGGCAGTACTTATTAGCTCCCTAGTGCTCGTGATGGCAATTGAACTGCTGAATTCGAGTGTGGAGGCAGCGATTGATCGCATCTCCTTTGAGCACCATGATTTATCCAAACGCGCCAAGGATTTTGGCTCTGCTGCCGTGATGCTGGCGCTGCTTATTTCCTTCATTTTATGGGTCTGTGTTTGCCTTCCTTTATTCATGAAACTGTCATAAACGCAATTTACAGTTAGGTTTACTTTTATAAGGTTTTCTATGTCAGACATGCCAAATCCATTCGCTCCATTCGATGTGTTCTTTAAAAGCACGACGACAGTTGAGCACAAGAAAAAACTTCACAAAATCAAGAAATTACTTTCCAAAAAAACGGCAAAACGTTTATTTGGTAAGGCGTTTGCCCAGCGCACCCGGGCTGAATTGCAGTCCACTCCTGAAATTGATCGTCCCCTTATCAAATCAAAGCGCCCTGCACTGCAGGTATCGTGGGCTAAAGATGCCGGTGAAATTCAAGAGGCACAGCGCTTGCGCTTTAAGGTATTCGCAGAAGAAATGGGTGCTACGCTTTCGCCAAATGCAGAGGGCCTAGACGTTGATGAATTTGATGCTTATTGTGACCACTTGATCATTCGCGATCAAGATACCCTTCGTGTGGTTGGCACCTACCGTGTTCTACCGCCCCACAAGGCGCAAGAAATCGGTAAGCTCTATTCGGATTCCGAATTTGATCTATCGCGTTTAAATCATTTACGCCCCAAAATGGTGGAAGTGGGTCGCTCTTGTGTGCACCAAGACTACCGCTCTGGCGCAGTCATCATGGCCCTGTGGAGTGGCCTTGCGGAATACATGCTGAAAAACAATTACGAAATCATGTTGGGCTGCGCTAGCATCCCGATGTCGGATGGCGGCCACTTTGCTGCCAGCCTCTACAACGGCCTGAGCGCCGATCAAATTGCACCAATTGAATGCCATGGCTTTCCAAAAGTACCATTGCCACTCGCTCGCCTGAATGGCGGTCTCGATGTTGAAGCGCCTCCATTGATTAAAGGTTACCTGAAGCTGGGTGCAAAAATTTGCAGCGCACCCGCTTGGGATCCTGACTTTAATACCGCTGACCTTTTGACGATGTTGCGCTTATCGGAAATCAATCCCCGCTACGCGAAGCATTTTTTGGGGAAATAAGCTGAGAGCAGCAACGAGCTAAATTAGATTAGCTCGATTCGGTAGGGTCTACCAATCCGCTCCCACTCTGCGGCCTCTTTGCGCAGACTAAATTCAGTCAGCGGGTGATTTTCTAACCAACTCTGTTTAATGCTGACCGTGAAACTAGCGCCCGACTCGCTGACGCTCACCTCGGGTAATTGGGCATCGCTTCGACCACGGCAAAGCAATTGCGCCAGACGCAAGGCAAACAGCATGCGCCAATCTAAAAATTGGCTATTACTGGCCAGCTTGCCGAGTTTACCGGTATGACCTACGAGCAAGGTAGCCAGGCGCAGCTGATCGTTCTTTGAAAACCCGGGCATGTCCGCATTGCCAGCAATATAAGCCGAGTGCTTGTGATAACTGTTGTGGGAAATTGATAAGCCAATCTCATGTAAGTTCGCAGCCCACTCAATTAAGACTAGATTATTGGCTCTGGCTTCTTTATCCAAGACAGGCAACTGCGATAAGAAATTGGTCGCTAAATTACCTACGCGCTTGGCCTGCAGCCGATCAATGGAATACCGGTCCATGAACTGCTCGACCGTGACAAAACGCATATCGTGGTGCTGTGAACGCCCCAATAGGTCATAGAGAACTCCAACCCGAAGTGCCGCATCGGTGACTTCCATTAACTCAATCCCGAGCTCCTCAAATACGGCTAGCATGATTGCCAAGCCACCCGGCCAGACAATGCGTCGATCGTCTTTCAGGCCAGGCACAGGAATCTGACTGGTGTGCTCATAACGCAGTAAATCGTGTTTCATTGCCTTTAAAGCCGGCTTGGTAATAAAGCCTTTAGGCGCATTGCCATAGCCCATTTGGGCAATGATGTCGGCTAAAGCACGCGCGGTACCAGACGAGCCAATGGCCTGCTTCCAGCCTTGCTTTACAAACGGTTCGGCAATGACTTGAATTTCACGTCGCGCCGTGAGCTCAGCCTCTTTGAAGGCATGGGCATCAATCTCCCCTTTGGGGAAAAAACGCATGCTATGGGAAACGCAGCCGATGTAGAGGCTCTCCATCAATTGGGGCTTGTAGCCCTCACCAATGATGAGTTCGGTTGACCCGCCACCAATATCGACCACCAATCGATTGCCTTGGACTGGCGACACCTCATGGGCGGCCCCGATATAAATCAGGCGCGCCTCCTCAACCCCGGCAATGACTTCAATGGGGAAACCCAAGGCGTTTTCGGCATCCTTAATAAAATCCGCCGAATTACGCGCAACCCGTAAGGTATTGGTTGCCACTGCCCGTACCTGCTTTAAATCAAAGCCCCTTAAACGCTCACCAAAACGCCCAATCGCCGATATGCCCCGCTCATAGGCTTCATGACCCAATAACTTCTTATCCGTGAGGCCGGCAGCCAGTCGAACCGACTCCCTTAAGGTGTCAATCGGTCGTAATTGCATGCCCGATGGTGTATTGACCACCTGCGCAATCAGCATCCGAAAGCTATTCGAGCCAAGGT
>DAIPIK010000149.1:0-3206 GCA_036770845.1 Polynucleobacter sp.
TCTTTTAAGTTGGCGTCGTGTTCGACTAAGTCGCACATCACTGCATTCATTTTAGAAAGGGAGGAGTCGACCGAGTGATCGGATTCACTCAAGATCGTGATTGACTCTTGGCAGCCACTAATGATTTTTGCTGCATTGGCCAATCGGCTATGGTCGCTTTGGATGGTGAGCCATTCCCCAGTAATGGGCGCCAGCTCGGTTAATTCTTCCAATTGCCACTCGAGGCGCTCGCGCTCTCTAGCAAGGTCTTGACCCGCATTCTCTGCTTGGGCTAGTTGCTTGCGTAAGTCATGCGCCGTCCGAAAAGCGCTACTGACATCGTTCGCCAGCGCTCCCAGGCCCGCATGCCGATCGAGCAAGTCACGCTGCGCACCCCCTTTTAGTAAGAGCTGATGGGCATGTTGACCGTGGATGTCCACCAATTGGTCGCCGGCCTCGCGCAATTGCGTGAGCGTGGCAACACTGCCATTAATAAAGGCTCGACTACGCCCATTGCTTTCGACAATGCGTTTTAAAAAAAGACTTTGGCCTTTATCCTCACTGGGAAAGCCGTTCTCATCAAGCCAGGCGGCAATGGCTGCTTGCGCATTACCTTCAATCTGAAAGAGGGCACTAATCTCAGCGCGGTTGCAGCCTTCGCGGATTTGACTGCTGTCGGCACGCTCACCCAAGACAAGGCCAAGCGCATCGAGCAAGATGGACTTGCCGGCTCCGGTTTCGCCGGTCAGTACCGTAAACCCCGATGTGAAATCAAGTTCAAGCGCGTCGACGATGACGAAGTCACGAAGGGCTATGGTTTGCAGCATGGGTCTAGAGTACTAAATAAAAGGGATTCAGAATGTCGATGGATATTCATTCCAATGTAGCTTCTCACGCAAAGTTCTGTAGTCGCTATGACCGCGGGGATGCAATAAAGAAATGGTTTTATCGGATTGGCACACATCAACCCGATCGCCGACTTGCAGATGGGTGAGGGACTGCATATCAAAATTAACGATGACCTCACGTCCACTGATAACTTCAATGCTGATTTTTGCATCTTGCGGCAAGACGATGGGTCGATTAGAGAGGGCGTGGGGTGCAATCGGTACGAGCAACATACCTGCAACCCGGGGATGCAAGATGGGGCCTCCCGCGGATAGTGCATATGCAGTCGACCCCGTTGGTGTAGACACGATCAAGCCATCGGAGCGCTGGTTGTACATAAAGGAGTCATTGACCTTGACGGCCAACTCCACCATGCCAGATATTCCGGAGCGATTGACAACCACATCATTTAAGGCGAGTGCACGATTAATCACCTTACCGTCGCGCAGAACAGCCGCATCGAGCAGGGTGCGCTCATCGGCTTCATAGTGGCCTGCCATGATTTCCGTAAGAACGGTTTTGACATCCTGAATCGGAATATCCGTCATGTAGCCCAGGCGTCCTAAGTTAACGCCTACCAAAGGTACTTTGCTGCCTGCAAGCTGACGCCCAATACCGAGCATGGTGCCATCGCCCCCCAGCACAATCGCCAAATCGATCGAACCGGCAAAGTCCTCTACTTTTTTATGGGGATAGTCATTTATCTGGGTATTTGTTGCGGTTTCAGCCTCGAGAAAGACTTCGCATCCACGCCCCAGCGCGAGCTTGGCCAGTTCGTGCAAATGATCCGCAATGCCATCCGCCTGGTATTTGCCGACAAGCGCAATCCGGCCGAAGG
The DNA here is from genome assembly GCA_036770845.1 of Polynucleobacter sp. GTDB lineage: Bacteria > Pseudomonadota > Gammaproteobacteria > Burkholderiales > Burkholderiaceae > Polynucleobacter. The sequence goes on from DAIPIK010000149.1 coordinate 1,706, forward strand.
CTTTTGGGTGATTTGGGGAAGAAGGGCTTACCATATCAAGATTAAACCATAGGCATAAAATAAAGCCCACCATGGATGACCGCTCCCGCGCCCTCTTAAAAACCCTCATTGAGCGATACATTGAGGAGGGGCAGCCTATTGGGTCCAGGACCCTGTCGCGCTTTTCAGGGCTGGATCTCTCGGCAGCCACCATTCGGAATGTAATGGCCGATCTCGAGGACATGGGTTTTGTTACTAGCCCCCATACCTCAGCCGGTCGTGTTCCAACTCCACGGGGTTATCGCTTGTTTGTGGACACGATGTTGACAATGCAGCCCCTCGAGGCGGTAGCAGCCCGCGACTTAGAGCAGCACTTATTGCCGGACTCGCCGCAACGCATGATTAATTCTGCTGCAGAAATTCTATCGAGCTTGACTCACTTTGCTGGGGTGGTGATGACCCCAAAGCGCGCCCATGTGTTTAAGCACATTGAATTCTTGCGCCTGGGCGAAGGCAAAATTTTGCTGATTGTGGTGACTCCAGAAGGCGATGTGCAAAACCGCATTTTGCCAACCAATCAAGATTACAGCCCAAGTCAATTAATCGAGGCCGGTAATTACATTAATTCCCAATTCTCAGGCAGAAGTTTTGATGAGGTCCGCTTGCGTCTAAAGGCAGATCTCGATAATTTGCGAGCCGATATTTCTGGTTTGATGACCTTAGCGCTGGATAGTAGCTCTACCATTGGTGATATGGGTTACAGCGGCATGGTGCTCTCGGGTGAGCGCCGCTTGCTTAATGTTGGGGACCTCAGTTCCAACTTGGATAAATTGCGCAAAATGTTCGATATGCTCGAGCAGAAATCCGTCCTGATGCAATTGCTTGATGTATCCAGCCATGCCGACGGTATTCAGATATTTATTGGCGGTGAAAGCGATTTGTTGCCTTATGAAGATTTGGCGGTGATTAGTGCGCCCTACAGTGTCGACGGCACCATTGTTGGCACCTTGGGGGTGATTGGGCCAACGCGTATGGCTTATGATCGCGTTATCCCGATTGTTGATATCACCTCGAAATTGCTTTCTGGCGCCCTCAGCCATTCCTAAGGATTTGTTTTGAATCAAAACCCCCATTTGCGGCCAAGCAAGACAGCCATTTTGCTGCTGAACTTAGGTACACCGTCTGCTCCCACGCGCAGTGCGGTCAAAACCTATTTAAAAGAATTTCTATCGGATCCGCGGGTCGTGGAAATTCCACGCATCATTTGGTGGTTTATTTTGAATGGGATTATCTTGCCCATTCGCAGTGGCGCCTCTGCAAAAAAATACGCCACGATTTGGTTGCCTGAGTTGGGGTCGCCGCTTTTACATTACTCGCGTTTGCAAGCCAAGTCATTGGCCGCAAACTATGCCAATCAAGACCAAACCGTGTTGGTGGACTTAGCAATGCGCTATGGCAAACCCAGCACTCAAGAAGCCTTAGATGCATTGCAGGCTCAAGGCATGGAGCGCTTACTGCTGCT
>DAIPIK010000150.1:0-3195 GCA_036770845.1 Polynucleobacter sp.
TTGGTGGACTCTTCAAGCGTTAACAGGGAATTTAATTCAGCCAAGCGAGTATCAAGATGCTCCAGCTTGGCGCGCATGCTGGGTTTCATCTAAAGATCGTTCTTGTCGGATGTATCGTTGGTATGAGAGGGTTTACTGGAGTCTGGCTCGGCATGATGATAGGTGTGCGAGTAGGCGCTCGAGTGGGTGGAAAATAATTTAGGTAATAGTTTAATCAAGGAATCACGTTCAGCGCCATTGGAGTGCTGCAAGGTGTGGAGTGAGCCATGTAAGAACTTATTGGTTAAGCCTTGCGCCATGGCATTGAGGACTTCTTGAGGATCGTCACCGCGCATTAGGCGCTTCATGGCACGCTCCAGTTCAATTTGACGTAGGCGCTCGCCATGCTGCTGAAGGTCCTGAATCAAGGGCACGGTGTTACGGCCATTGAGCCAATGCATAAAGTTACCAACGCGGTCTTCAATAATGGCTTCTGCTTGGGTGACAGCAGCATGCCGCATTGATGTGCCCGTTTGGATCATGACGCCCAGGTCATCGACGGTGTAGAGGTAAATATCATTTAAGCGGGCAATTTCCGGTTCGCAGTCGCGTGGCACAGCTAGGTCAATCATGACCATGGGTTTGCGCCGCCGTTGTTTGAGTGCACTCTCGACCATCCCAAGACCAATGATGGGCAAAGAGCTCGCGGTGCACGACACAATGATGTCGAACTCATGTAAGCGGCTAGGCAAGTCAGATAGCTTAAATGATTCTGCTTCGACATTTTGCGATGCAATTGCATCGGCTAATTCTTGACCGCGCTCGATTGTGCGATTGGCAATCGCAACTTGCTTTGGCCGGCGCGCTACAAAGTGGGTGGCGCACAAGGAGATCATGTCGCCCGCGCCAATAAAGAGAACGCGCTGCTCGGCAATTTTTTCAAAGATGCGCTCTGAGAGCCTTACTGCCGCTGCCGCCATGGAAATCGAGTGGGCACCAATCTCGGTTGAGCCCCGAACCTCTTTGGCAACCGCAAAGGTTTTTTGGAAGAGTTGGTTTAAGTAGGTGCCGAGTGCTCCTGCCTCATTCGCCGTACGAACCGCATCTTTCATTTGCCCGAGGATTTGGGTTTCACCAAGGACCATGGAATCCAGACCACAAGCGACCCGAAACGCATGGCGCACGGCATCGGACTGGGGCAGGGAATAAATATGGGGCTCTAAACTACTAGGAGCCAGTTGTTGGCTTTTTGCTAGCCAATCAAAGGTAGCGCTGTGCAAGAGGGTGGCGGAGTCGGCATCGTTGGCGGCGCAATACAGTTCGGTTCGATTGCACGTCGACAAAATGGTGGCTTCAGGCAGGCCCGACTGACTGACGCCGCTGAGGTGCTGGCGCAAGTCATGCAACGCTTCTTGCAGGTATTCGGGGTCAAAGGCGACTTTTTCCCGAACGTCCACTGGCGCTGTGTGATGATTGATGCCGAGGGTCAACAGCTTCATAGGCCCTAATTATAGGTTTGATGGCGTTTTAATGGGGATGCGCATGGGGTTTTTGGCTTTTCTACTGATTGGGTCGGCTGTTGGATGGTCGGCTTATTACTTTTACCCTGGCCGCTCACGCAAAAAAACAGGGCTATTGGGGCTCTGCGGCCTTTTCTTGGTGGGTTTTCTGGGGGCTGCTGCCGGATCGTATGGGGGTCAGGCCTTGGGACTATTTCAATCGGGTCAGATTGCAGAGTGGCTGACTGGCATCGGGTCAGCCTGGCTTGCCGGTTTGGTGTTAACGGTTATCCGCAAATAAGCCGCCTTGCTTCATATGCTGCGCGGGGCCAATCCAGCGAATGGGATTCTTGCCGTGGGCAATCAACCAATCATTGGTTTTAGTGAAATGGCCGCAGCTCGCATTAGGCTGCTCGCCCGTGCGCTGCTGAATTAAAAAAGGCTGCGCTGTTTTATAAACCCCCAAGCCCGAAGGATGTGAGGCTTGCAATATCAGATGGGTAGACTCCTCTGAATCAAGCGCTCCATGCTCAATCAAGGGTATTTTGGATTGGGCGTGCGCCCCCCACAGCAGCCAGACTACATTGGGCTTTGCGATCGACAACTGGCGGATCAGTGCATTGATGCAGTGCTGCCAACCCAGGTGAAAGTGGCTGCCAGCTTCCCCTTGTTTGACGCTAAGCGCTGTATTCAAAAGCAAGATACCTTGCTCGGCCCAATCACGTAAGTCGCCATGTGCCAAGGAACCAAACCCTTCGAGCTCTAACGCTTTGCTGATGTTGCGCAGCGAGCTCGGAAAGCTACGTGAGCCCGGCACAATCGATGCGGGTATTGAAAATGCCAGGCCCTGCGCCAAGCCCGGCGAGTGGTAGGGGTCTTGCCCAAGAATCACCACCGATACCGCATCGACTGGAGTGAGTTCTAAAGCCCGAAAAAAAAGCGAGGGCGGCGGGCAAATGGCATTCCCATCGTCCTCAATCACCTTATGTAAATTAGCGCGCAGCTGCTGCCAGTCAGGTGAGGCGAGGTAATCCCCAAGCAGTAATTTCCAATCCTCTGGTATTAGTGCCTCTACATTGAGCATTGCCACGCCATGTTCGGAAGAGTTAATTTACTGTGCAGAAAGTTGGTACTGCGCTACTGGACTCGAAGGCTCCAACACAAATTGGCTTTCATGCTCGCAGTCTTGGCGATAAAAACGCAAGCGCGCAGTCATTCCCATTTGCAATTGGGCAAACACCGCATCAATTCGGCCGGGAGTAATGCGTTGATCATTGATGCTAGAGATCAAATCGCCTGGAGCTAAACCGGCACGCTGAGCGATGCCTCCGTCTAGCACATGCGTTACCTTGACCCAGCCATTCTGATCGCTGTAGCGCATAGCCCATTGCAATTTCATATGCTCGAGTAGACTCATTTTTTTGTCGGCAACCACAATACCCTGGGCTGTGAGCCACTGAGACAGGGGTAAGTCATGCATGCCCTCGATGTAGCGCGCCTTAAACTGCAGCCACGGCTTTTTAAAGTCAGGCCCAATCGCAGCAAGCACAATCCGCTCAAAACCGTCTTCTGCAAGGCCCTCTTGCGTCTTGCCATGGGCGGTCCAGAGCAGTTGCATGACGTTATCTAGGGATTTACGTTGGCGCGTTTGCATCCGAATGAGTAGATCCAATCCAAGCGCAATTAAAGCGCCTTTGGCGTAATAACTCACTACGGC
>DAIPIK010000151.1:0-3140 GCA_036770845.1 Polynucleobacter sp.
TCGCTTCGCTAAAAGCGATCGAGAATTCATCTTCATAAAAAGCTCCAATTGCGCCACGGCATTGCAGTGGCGAAACAATACATGGCAGTAAATAGCTGCCGCTTAGGGGTTTACAACTGGAGGGATTGCGGCGGAGCGCGAGATTGGTAGTGACTTAAGACTGCGCCAGTATTAAAAACGGCGCTATAGATAATCGGTTCGGTCGCCAGTGCTTGAACCGCAGTGATGGCTATGCCAGCGCTTGAAACAAAACCGGCTAAGGTGAGTGCATCAAATAGTAAACAATTGGCATTAATGTGGTCTGCATGAGGCGCCTCTGCATGGTGATGCGCATCGCAGTCATCATGCTCAAGGGCTAATTCAGATAAGCCAAACTGGGGTGCTTGAGTCTGTCCGGTATGGGGGTGAGCAATGCTGTGTTGATAGCCCAGCCAGTGGGTGCCCAAGAGGCTGATGGTGAGGAAAGCAATTGCAAGACAAGCCCGAGCAGGACGCTGGATTTGAGTGGCAAAAAAGGCTTTCATAGGGGCAAATGGTACAGGAAATGCCTAGTGGGTCCAATACTGTGTAAAATATCGATTCCGTCGGAGTGTAGCGCAGCCTGGTAGCGCACCTGCTTTGGGAGCAGGGGGTCCAAGGTTCGAATCCTTGTACTCCGACCACTTTTCCTTCCCATCTTGCCTAGCGTTTTAGGTTCAACCTATACCTGCTTATTGAGCCGCTTTTTTAGCCCGCAAGAACAGCAGCGCAATCACACCCACCAGCATCACATAGAGCGAAATCGTCACTGCACCTTTGCTGTGCGCATAGGCAAAGCTCGAGTAAGCCAAATAGGCGCAGGATGCGCAAAAGACAATCGGCGTTAGCGGGTAGAGTGGAACGCTAAATTCCCGCTTGGTATGGGGGTGCTTAAACCGCAGAATAAATACTGAGATTCCAACCAATAATAAGAAGCTCCAAAACACAGGAGCTGTAAATTCCACCATGGCCTCAAAGCCATCCGACTGCAAAGCCCCAAAGCAAACCAGCGCAACGCAGATAATGCCTTGCACTAAATACGCTAGGCTCGGAGAGCCACGTTTGGCTTCCCAGCGTCCCATGAAACGCAAGCCATACCAGTCTTCACCCATCGCAAAGTTGGTGCGCGCGCCCACAATCATGGTGGCATTAATGCTGGTGAGTGCAGCAATAGCGACAAAAAGACCGAGGAGTTTTTCACCAATCGGGCCAAAAGCAAGACCGAGTAAATCGGCAGGCGCTGCTTTACTGCTGGCGAGCTGCTGCATGCCAAGGCCGCTGATCAAGGCCCAGTTGACTAGCAAGTAAATAATGGTGATGAGCAATAGACTAAAGACGATGACGTACACCACCGTCTTGCTGCCGCCTTTAACCTCAGCCGAAATGTAAGCAGATTCATTCCAGCCGCCAAAGGTGAGGAGCACAAATACCATCGCTAAACCCAATAGACCCAAAGGCGGGGTACTGGAGAAGAAGGGGGCATGCTCTACTGCGGGCAAGGGCGCTCCCATTAAGCCAAAGCCTGCGACGATGATGGCCAGCAGACCTGCCACTTCTAATATGGTGAGTAGGGTTTGGACTTTCGAGGACGCATGAATGCCGATCAGATTCACCAGCGTCAAACCAATCACAATCAGTAGGGCCCAAATAACGGAAGAGTAAGCACCTAAAGGTAAGACCTTGGTCATGTAATCGCCAAATACAAAAGCGAGCAAAGCGATTGAGCCAGTATTAATTACCGTCGCTTTAGCCCAGCCATATAAAAACGAGGCATTTTTGCCATAAGCCTTGAGTAAGAAGTGATAGTCGCCGCCGGCATGGGGGTAGGTGGTAGCGAGCTCGGCATAACAGAGCGCGCCAGCCATCGAAATCACTGAGCCGATGATCCAAACGCTCATCATCCAGCCGATATCGCCGGTAATGCCAGCAACCATCGAGGGGGTCTTAAAAATACCGGCGCCAATCACAATGCCAACAATGATGGCAATTGCGCCGGTGCGCGAGAGCAGGCGCTCCGGCACCGTATTGGCAGGGTTATTCATGCGCTAGATTAGAAGGCTGAAAAACGCAGGGCAGTACTTAGCGGCGCACGCCAGTAAATTCATTCTGAAGGTAGCCGCCTTTATCGTCACCCTTTAAGGCATTGCCATTAACCGTGACTTGCGCCGTGCGGAAATTGCCATTGCGGTCTTTGTAGCTGAATTCCATTTTTGTACCAGTCAGCTTTGCATTGAGCAAAGGCTGACTTCTGCGGTCAATTAATACGCTGCCGCCAATGCGCTGGTAGTGCTGTGAAATACTTAAGGTAGCTGGGCCTTGCGCATCAAAGTTAGTGAGAGTCCATTCGCCGGCAACGTTGGCAGGCACAACCCAGAAATAGCCTTTGGCTGGACTATCAATTTCAGCATCGGCTTCCCAATCACCCATGGTGAAGGCATGCGATACAACGCGGGTACCGGGCTTCATCTTAAGGATAGTAGGGCGCAGCTTCAGGTTGAGTTCTGGCAATAAATACATGGTGACGACCGTTGCCTTGGAAAAGTCTTCCTTGAAAATATCACCCTGAATGATTTTGACTTGCTTTGAAACACCTGCGCGCTGTGCATTACGCTGCCCAAGGGCGGCCATTTCAGGATTAAATTCAATACCGACCGCAGTAGCGCCAAATTCCCGTGCTGCTGCAATCGCAATCTTGCCATCGCCAGCTCCGAGGTCATAGACCAAATCAGATGGTCCGACTTTGGCAATTTTGAGCATATTCATGACCAGCTCATCGCCGGTGGGCACCCAAATAACATCCTTGCCCTCTTGGCCAACGCTCGGCTTATATTTTTCATCGCCACCTTCCGTGATGGCTTGTGCGCCGGCACTTACGGCAAATAACATGGAAAGGGTAAAAAGGAGTCGTTGTATGTTCTTCATGGTGGGCTTGTAATGGGTTAAATGAAATAACCCTACGATCATAAATTAAATCAATAAAAAGCCCTAAAAAAGCCCCAAAACCGTAAACCATGTCTATTAGAATAGGGCTTGCAGAACCATACTGCCCATAGCTCAGCTGGATAGAGCAACGCCCTTCTAAGGCGTAGGTCGCACGTTCGAATCGTGCTGGGCAGGCCAAA
>DAIPIK010000152.1:0-3115 GCA_036770845.1 Polynucleobacter sp.
GTGCCAACTAAACCGCCGGCCTCGGTTATGAGTAAGGCTCCCGCCGCCATATCCCACGGCTTTAGTCCGCTCTCGAAAAAACCATCGTAACGTCCTGCAGCAACATACGCTAAATCCAGCGAAGCAGCCCCCGGGCGACGCAACCCAGCGCACTGCGCCGTCATGTCAGCAAACATCTTTAAATAGGTTTGGAGGTCTTGGTCCTCGCGATACGGAAAGCCCGTGCCCAGCAAGCAACTACTTAAACGGGTCTGGCTTGCTACGCGCAAGCGACGGCGATCTAAGTAGGTGCCGCTGCCGCGGGTTGCCGTAAAGAGTTCATCGCGGTTTGGGTCGTAGACCACCGCCTGCTGCGTTACGCCGCCAACAGACAGTGCAATCGATACCGCGTATTGCGGAAAACCATGGATGAAATTGGTGGTGCCGTCTAGGGGATCGATGATCCAAACGGACTCTGCCCCAGGATTATGTTCACCGGTTTCTTCTGCTAAAAAACCATGCGTTGGATAAGCATCGCTCAGGATTTCAATAATGGCTTCCTCGGCTGCTTTATCGACCTCCGTTACAAAATCGTTGTGCTGCTTGCGGTCAACCTGCAGCCGCTCTAAATTCAGAGAGGCGCGATTTATCACGTTTCCGGCACGACGGGCAGCCTTGATGGCCACATTTAACATGGGGTGCATATATAGTGGTGAACAAATTAAATAAGAACAAGCCCAAAGCGAATAGCGAGCTAACAGCTTGATTCTAAACGATCGGATAGCCATCCCATGAAAAACAAGAACGCCATGACCCCTGCACCGCACGACGATCAGCCATTGCTAAATGCATTTGCCCAGCTTCGCACGATCTTGGTCGAAACCAGCCACCCTGGCAATGTGGGGTCAAGCGCGCGGGCATTAAAGACCATGGGCTTTCATGATCTGTGTTTAGTTAACCCAAAAACGCCAGGGATAGCGCACGAACCGGAGGCAGTAGCCTTGGCTAGTGGGGCTCTCGATGTACTCGACGCAAGTTCAGTTACGGCTGACTTAAGTGCCGCCGTCAGCAGCTGCACCTTGGTATTGGGTCTCACCAGCCGCGATCGCGAATTTGGCCCGCCTGGCCTCGATTGGCTAGAAGCACGTGAGCGCATTGTTGCGCAATTAAGCCAAGGAAAGCGCGTTGCATTGATGTTTGGTCCGGAGCGCACGGGTCTTGATAATGCCCATTTGGCCTTGTGCAGTCACCGGGTTTGGCTTGAAGCCAACCCAGCCTACCCTTCCCTGAATTTAGCCCAAGCGGTCATGGTGTGCGCCTATAGCCTCCGAGAGAGCCTTATCAAGGCGCTCGGTACTTCTGGTGCTGATTTGGCTCCGAGACTATCGCTTGAAGACCTCGCCGATCCGGCCGCTGTTGCCGCAATGCTGGAGCATTTGCGTTTAGGGCTGGAGTCTATTGGCTACTTGAACCCTGAAAATCCCAAGAAACTCATGGCTCGGCTTGCGGCCCTTTTTGCCCGAGCAGAGCTGCAAACCGAGGAAATTGACTTGCTTCGAGGCATCGCAAAACAGATGCTTCTGAGAAAATAAGCAGTTCGCTTTAAACTGCAAGCATGCTGAACGCCCTTTTTGACGAAGTTGATTCGATTATTGCCCGCGATCCTGCGGCACGACACCGCTGGGAGGTCATTACCTGCTACCCCGGTTTGCATGCCGTTTGGCTCCACCGTGTTGCCCACTTTTTATGGAATAGCGGCTTACAGTGGGTTGCCCGTTTTTGGTCCATGCTCGCTCGGCTTTTGACCGGAATTGAAATTCATCCGGGGGCAAAAATTGGACGGCGTGTTTTTTTAGACCACGGTCTGGGCATTGTAATTGGAGAGACTACCGAGATTGGCGATGACTGCACAATTTATCAAGGCGTCACCCTAGGCGGAACGTCACTCTACAAGGGCGTTAAACGTCACCCAACCCTAGGTAAAGGCGTTGTGATCAGTGCAGGCGCTAAAGTGCTTGGCGGCTTTACGGTGGGCGATGGCGCGCGCGTGGGATCCAATGCCGTTGTTCTGAAAGAAATCCCAGCAGGGGCTACCGCAGTTGGTGTGCCTGCACGCATTTTGCATCCCGACTTACCATCCGGCGAAAACAGCAGTGACGTCAATGACAAAAAGGCCTACTTTTCTGCTTATGGCATCACACCGAACGTAGATGATCCGGTATCGATGGCGCTGAAGGGTTTGATTGATGCAACACTAGAACAAGAAGCCAAAATCAAGTTGCTCGAGATCCAATTAGCCAAACTCAGCGGAAGCGCGGTGGTGGATAGCGGGGAGGCATCAAAGCCAAGTACTGGCCAAGAGACCAAACACGACCTCGATACGATCAAGCAGTGGCTTAAAGAGTAATTCGGATTTAATGCAAGGTACGCGGATTATTTTTCCCCGTATCTGCGGCCGCATCAATTAACTGGTCCAAGTCAACATCGTCCTCGTCGTCGTTTGGCATACCAAAGGTAATAGCGTCAACGCCTTCTGGATGGCGATTCTGAATTTCTTCTTCGGTGGCAGAGCGGATGTCGGTTACTTGCAAAGTAAAACGCAGGGCCATGCCAGCAAGGGGATGATTGCCATCGAGTACGACCTGGCTATCAGCGACATCCGTTACGGTATAGATTAAAGGCTGTAAATCATCGTCGTCTTCCGCATCATCGTCACTGGCAACGATTTCGCCTTGCTCATCTAGAGCTTCAGGAATCCCTTCAAACTGCATACCAATTTCAATTGGCTCTGGAAAACGCACACGAGGCTCAATTTTTAATAATTCGGGATCGTATTCCCCAAATGCATCGCCAGGCTCAAGCTGCACGGTGGTTTCAAAACCCAGTTCATGGCCATCCAGTAGCGCTTCTATTTTTGGAAAAGTGCCGTCATAACCACCGTGGAGGTATACCATCGGGGAATCAGGCTCTTCGATGAGGTTGTTTTGCGCATCGGTTAATTTATAACGAAGCGACACGACGGTATTTTTTTCGATCTTCATGCGCGTTGTATGAAAAGCCTATGTCAGATTAATTGTGAATTGCAGATGAAATCATTTTACTTGAGCACGCCCTACGAGCCACCAACACCGCCCTA
>DAIPIK010000153.1:0-1573 GCA_036770845.1 Polynucleobacter sp.
CGCACCTTCACGAACGAGGTGCTCGACCTGATTGAGCGACGCTTAAATGAAGTTGCCCAGCATGTTGCAGTAGGTTTTGATTGCCAGGCCGATGTTGTCTTCACGCGCAATTACCCGCCTACGATTAACCATGAGCAGGAAACGCAATTTGCCATCGGCGTCATGCAGGATCTCGTGGGCGCAGACAACGTCAATGTCCGAATTGATCCCACCATGGGCGCAGAAGACTTTGCCTTTATGTTGCAAGAAAAACCCGGATGCTATGTGTTTTTAGGCAATGGCGATGGCGATCACCGTAGTACCGGTCATGGCATGGGCCCCTGCCACCTGCATAATCCCTCCTACGACTTTAATGATGCATTGATTCCCGTCGGGGTGAATTACTGGGTTGCATTGGCGCAAAAATTTCTAGCCAAATCTTAAACGCAGCAAATAATTCGATTACGAATTTTTAAATTTTGGTGGTCGCTTTTCAATAAATGCGGCCATTCCTTCTTTTTGATCGTCCGTTCCAAAACAGCTATGAAAGAGGCGGCGCTCGAAGCGAATGCCTTCCGATAAAGGCATCTCATACGCTGCGTTGATGCTTTCTTTCACCATCATGGTGGTGAGTAGCGGCATGTCGGCAATGGTTTTTGCAATCGCGCCCACTTGAGTCAGTAATTCTGCGGCGGGGAAAATGCGACTCACTAAGCCAGCGCGCTCAGCCTCTTGAGCATCCATCATCCGTCCGGTAAGGCAAAGATCCATTGCTTTGGATTTAGAGACTGCTCTAGGCAAACGCTGCGTGCCGCCAGCACCTGGCAATATGCCTAACTTCACTTCAGGTTGACCAAACTTAGCGCCATCGCCAGCAATAATCATGTCGCACATCATGGCAAGCTCACAACCTCCGCCAAGTGCATAGCCATTGACCGCTGCAATCACTGGCTTACGAATTTTCCGAATGGTTTCCCAATTACGGGTAATGAAGTCCTGCCGATACACCTCATGAAATCCATACTCCGCCATACTCGCAACGTCTGCGCCAGCAGCGAATGCTTTCTCGCTCCCCGTAATAATGATGCAGCCAATCTGATCGTCTGCATCAAATGCTAACAAGGCCGTACCCAACTCATCCATCAAGGCATCGTTTAAGGCATTGAGGACTTGTGGACGATTTAAGGTAACTGTTGCTACCTTGCCATCGACGGCAGTGAGTATGGTGTCGTAACTCATTTTTTCCTTTAAGCGATTGCGATTTGGCACGCATCATTGCGCGCATTTACTTCGGTAATAGTAACCACATCTGCCCGTCTTGCTTCATCCTACCGGCAAGCTCTCCAGCGGCATCACCCGTACCCCAATAGTAATCTGCACGAACGCCACCCACAATAGCCGTCCCCGTATCTTGTGCCATCACTAAGCGGCGTAAGGATTGCTTACTCAAAGGCCGTGTGGTTGCAATAAAAACGGGCGCCCCGAGCGGCATTGCTTTGAGGTCGACTGCAATGCTGCGCTCTGCCGTTAATGGCACCCCCAGCGCGCCGATCGGACCTAAATCGGGACTGACATTGCTCGGCAACTCTTTAAA
>DAIPIK010000153.1:1673-3020 GCA_036770845.1 Polynucleobacter sp.
CAATAGATTCGAATCCATTAACTCAGCACGGCTTGGTCCTGGATTGGGTTTATTGCGCTTCCATGATACGGGATAGCCATATAGGGGCACGGTGTATCGCGAGGTGCGAACGCGCGAGCCATTCATGATCGGCTCGTAATAGCCCGTCACTAACCCCGTTTCACTGCCAGTGGAATTGCTACGAATAGCGTAGGCCTGAAACGCATCCTCAAAATAGCGCCGCACTGCCTGTGGATTTGAACCAGAAACGGATTGAGCTCGATCGCAAACGCCACTCCATGAGCGAGTGCTATTGCGCTTCACCATGGCTTTGCAACTTTCTAGCCATGCAGACCAAGCCGCGCTCAAATCATCTTCTTGCCAGCCGGGGATTTGCTGCCACGCGACCGGACTAAAGCTGGCGATCGGGCTACTAAAGCTGGCTGCAGGAGCGCTACTATCGATCGATGGCGCTCGTTGTCCTGGGGCTCGTGTGGGCGGGGTAGCGCAACCCACGAGCAAAACCAGCACTAGAGCGCACATCGCGATAAGATGACATCGGTGCAGCGATGGCTGTTCATTGCTTTTACAAAAAGGGTGCCAATTCATCATCATGATTGCCAATTTACTCGATCAATACCCCATGCTGCTTTTTGTACTCGAGGGCCTGCTGGCCTTATGCCTACTTTTATTCATTGTTTTTTGGACCAGCAAGGGCAGAAAAGAGGACTAAGCCCCAACGCCCTTAATGCAGGGTGCGCGGCATCACAAGAGCAAATTCAGCGATCGGCGCCTGAAAAAAGTGGGCATCCTCCGTAACGCAGAAGTATTCCCCGCGCATGGTTCCAGCCGGCGTGGGCAAAGTGGCCCAACTGGTGTATTCAAACTGCTCGCCTGTGCGCAATAGGGGCTGCTGCCCCACAATCCCTAAACCACGAACCTCCTGCACGGCATTGTCCCCATCGGTGATATGCCAATGGCGTGCAATGAGCTGCACCGGGGTAGTGCCGATATTGCGAATCGTGACCGTGTAGGCAAAGGCAAATTGCCGGTTATCGGGGTCAGACTGCTCTGGCAAGTACTGAGAGCGAACGGAAATACGGATTTCATGGGAATTCATGGAGGCATTCTGCTTCATCCTGAGGGCAACTGCAAGCTAGAATCTAGGTATGGACCGTCAAAAACCCTTTTCTTTCAAGCCAATATGAGCCAAAAGCCAGAACTAGGTCAATCGAAGCAATACCTTATTGCCCCCTCCATTCTGTCGGCTGACTTTGCTCGCCTCGGCGAAGAAGTCACTAACGTTTTATCCGCCGGGGCAGACTGGGTGCACTTTGATGTGATGGACAACCATTACGTGCCTAATCT
>DAIPIK010000154.1:0-3015 GCA_036770845.1 Polynucleobacter sp.
AGGTAACAGTTGGGTTGTACTGAGTAAAGCAAGAATGAGTAGGGTTGCAAAAGCCGCTGCGAGATCATCAATCACAATGCCAAAACCGCGCCACAGGATTTTGGGTATGGTCGTGGGCGAGCCGGGAGTAATCCAGGCGCAGTCTTTAAAGTAGCGATCAATCATGCCGATCGGACCGGGCTTGACTGCATCAAAGAAACGAAAGAGGGCAAATGCCAAGACTTGCATCCAGAACGGAGCCGGCAGAATGAAGAGCAAGACCAGCCAAAAAGCCAAGATCTCGTCGAGCACAATACCGCCAAAATCAGCGACGCCTAATTCATCGCTGACTTGCCCGCAAATCCAGCAAGCGGCGATCAGTCCTCCGCCGATAATCCAAATCCAATTCTCGGTAGTAAAAAAGAATTGCCCAATCAAAAAGAGTGCCCATGCCCAGAGCGTTCCCACTGTTCCTGGAGCGTAGGGACTTAGTCCACTACCAAATCCCAATGCCAATGTGCGACCGGCAGTCTGAAACATCCAGCGCAAGGTCGGCTTGGGTTGATTGGCGTTGATCACCACTTAGTTACTCTTAAAGTGATCAAAGGATTGCATCAGCCGCATGCTCTCTGCTGCGGTGAGTAAATTCCCATTGGCATCCCGCAGAATGAGTGTGGGCTCAGCCCCATTGCTAGCAGAGGTAATGCTGCCAATGCGTGTGAGTGGCAGTAGGGCAGTACTGAGCGATTCCAACGTAATTCGTTTGCTGGTCGGGGCAGTGAAACACAGTTCGTAATCATCACCGCCATTGGCTGCGCATTGCCGGCGCAGATCTTGCGTTTGCTCGGCAAGGGTGCGTGAAGTGGGTAATTGATCAATCAGTACGTCAGCATTAACTTGGGATGCTTTGAGGATGTGGCGTAAATCACCCAAGAGCCCATCGGATACATCCAGCGCGCTACTCGCAATGCCGCGCAATTGCATGCCAAGCGCAATGCGCGGCTCGGGCTCATGCATGCGGTGCAGGATCGTTTCTAGGCTGCTGTGATCAAGTGGCCATTCACTACGCAATGCCCCTAAAGCAAGCCTTGCATCGCCCAGGGTGCCTGACACCCAAATATCATCGCCCACCTTGGCGCCGGAGCGCTTGATGGCAGCAGCAGCAGGTACATGACCTAAAGCGGTGATGCAAATGGTGAGGGGTCCTTGGGTTGTGTCGCCGCCGATTAAGGGGCATTGCCACTGCTGCGCCATGCGAAACAAACCTTGGCTAAATTGCGCGAGCCAGTCCGCATTCGCATTGGGCAGTGCAAGTGCTAAGGTAAAGCCAACTGGCTTGGCTCCCATCGCGGCAAGGTCAGAAAGGTTAACCGCCAAGGCTTTATGACCAAGCCATTCAGGGTTAGCGCCTACAAAAAAATGCCGACCTTCGACCAGCATATCGCTGGTCACCGCTAGGCTTTGTGCCGCATCTGGCTGAAGCAGGGCGCAGTCATCCCCGATCCCGAGTAGAACCTGGTCAGTTTGGGTTTGGGCCATGGATTCCGAGCCGGCTTTGAAAAAACGCCAGATCAGATCAAATTCCCCTAGTTTTGCTTCCATTTCCCCATTTTATGTTCGTTAGCCGTTTTGTACGGGAGAGGACTAGAATGACAATCTTCAAATCGCCATACCAGTGAGTCTATCGATGAGCCAAGCGGACAACAGTAAAGAACAACAAATCAAAGATTTACGGGCTGCAGCCCTGCATTATCACGAGTTTCCGGTCCCTGGAAAGATTGAAATTGCAGCAACCAAGCAACTGACCAATCAACGCGATCTCGCCTTGGCTTATACCCCCGGGGTTGCTGCTGCCTGCGAAGAAATCGTCAAAGACCCGACCAATGCCTTTCGCTACACCGCGCGCGGTAATTTAGTGGGCGTGATTACCAACGGCACTGCCGTACTTGGCCTTGGCAATATTGGCCCGTTGGCGAGCAAGCCAGTGATGGAAGGCAAAGCAGTCTTATTTAAGAAGTTTGCCGGCATTGATGTCTTTGACATTGAAGTGAATGAAAACGATCCCGATAAATTAGTTGAAATCATTGCAGCGCTTGAGCCCACCTTTGGTGGTATCAATCTAGAAGACATTAAAGCCCCGGATTGCTTTTTAGTAGAGCGCAAACTGCAAGCCCGCATGAAGATTCCGGTTTTTCATGATGACCAGCACGGCACAGCCATTGTGGTTGCGGCTGCCATTCTGAATGGTTTAAAAGTAGTTGGCAAGGATGTATCCAATGTCAAACTCGTGACTTCGGGCGCGGGCGCTGCCGCGCTGGCATGCATCGACTTATTGGTGGATTTGGGTGTGCCTAGAAAAAACATTTGGGTAACCGACATTGCGGGCGTCGTGTATAAGGGTCGCAAAGAATTGATGGATCCCGAGAAGGAGCCCTTCTCACAAGATACGCCATTGCGTACCTTGAGTGAGGTAATTGAGGGCGCTGATATTTTCTTGGGCCTCTCTGCGGGTGGCGTTCTGAAATCCGAGATGGTGAAAAAGATGGCTGATAAGCCCTTGGTGTTTGCCTTGGCAAACCCAACGCCAGAAATCTTGCCGGAGGAAGTGAAATTAGTTCGCCCTGATGCGGTGATGGCAACGGGTCGCACCGATTACCCGAATCAAGTGAATAACGTGTTGTGCTTTCCATTTATTTTCCGCGGCGCTTTGGATGTAGGCGCGACGACGATCACCCGTGGCATGGAAGTGGCTGCGGTTAAGGCGGTTGCCGAGCTGGCTCAAGCAGAACAAAGTGAAGTGGTTGCAGCCGTCTACAGCACTGAAAACCTGGCATTTGGTCCGGAGTATTTGATTCCGAAACCATTTGATCCCCGCTTAATTACGGTGATCGCACCAGCAGTTGCAAAGGCGGCGATGGATGACGGCGTGGCCCTGCGACCCATTAAAGATTTTGATGCTTATCGTAATCAGTTGCAGCAATTTGTGTATCACTCGGGCACTTTGATGAAGCCGCTCTTTACGATTGCCAAAGGCGT
>DAIPIK010000155.1:0-3013 GCA_036770845.1 Polynucleobacter sp.
GACCTGTTGGCAGAAGAGCTCTGGGGCCAAGGCTTCCCACAGCCAGTCTTTTATGGTGAATTTGAAGTGGTGAGCCAGGCCTTAATGAAAGAAAAACACCTGCGACTGCAACTAAGGCCGCTCGATAGTGCTCCCGGAGATAAGCCGGTGGGAGGGGTGTGGTTTAACCGCACCCAAACCCTGCCAGCAAGGGCGCATTTAGCTTACCGCTTGGTTACAGATCGCTACGGCGGCCAAACACGCGTACAACTCATGATTGAGGCCTTGGATGAACCCAGCGGGACGGGCGCCTAAAGGCCGCTTCACTTTATAATCAGCAGCATGGAAGCCGAACAACTTAATCTCATCTCCAATACTCTTCAAGATCTGCTCGTACGCGAGCAAGCGCTTCGGGGGTATCTTTGACTACGACGTCAAGTCACGTCGCCTAACGGAAGTTAATTCCATATTGGAAGATCCCACCATTTGGGATGACCAAAAGCGAGCGCAAGCACTCGGTAAAGAAAAAAAGTTATTGGATGGGGTGGTCTCTACCCTGAACAAGCTCAATACCAACATCACGGGCGCCCTCGAATTATTCGAGATGGCCAAAGAAGAAAGTGATTTTGAGACCTTAAGTGCAATTGAGCTGGATACCGAGGGCTACAGCAAAATCATTGCAGACCTCGAGTTTCGGCGCATGTTTCACAATGAGATGGATCCCTGCAATTGCTTTATTGACATTCAGGCGGGCGCAGGTGGAACGGAAGCCTGCGATTGGGCGAGCATGCTGTTTCGCCAGTACCTCAAGTACTGTGAGCGTAAAGGCTATAAAACCGAGATCTTGGAAGAATCCGATGGTGACGTAGCTGGCATTAAGAGCGCGACCATCAAGATTGATGGGGAGTATGCCTATGGTCACCTCCGCTCCGAGACTGGTGTACATCGATTGGTACGTAAATCCCCATTTGATTCATCGGGCGGTCGCCATACTTCCTTTGCCAGCATCTACGTTTACCCTGAAATTGATGACTCGATTGAGATCGACGTTAATCCAGCCGATATTCGTACTGATACCTACCGCGCTTCGGGCGCCGGTGGTCAGCACATCAATAAAACCGACTCTGCAGTACGGCTCACCCACCTTCCAACGGGTATTGTGGTTCAGTGCCAAAATGACCGCAGTCAGCACCGTAACCGTGCCGAGGCCATGACCATGCTGAAGTCACGCCTGTATGAACACGAGATGCAAAAACGCCGGGTCGAGCAAGATAAATTAGAGGCCAATAAAACCGATGTGGGTTGGGGCCATCAAATTCGATCGTATGTTTTAGATCAAAGCCGAATTAAAGATTTGCGCACCAACGTTGAGATTTCGAACACCCAAAAAGTATTGGATGGCGACCTCGATGCCTTTATTGAAGCCAGCCTGAAGCAAGGCGTTTAATTACTCTGATTAGCCCAAACCCCATGAACGATAAAGCCCAAACCCCAGACAATGCGCCGGAAGTCCCGGATGAAAACCACATCATCGCCGAGCGCCGTGAAAAGTTAGCGCAGCTACGTGCTAAAGGCGTTGCATTTCCGAACGACTTTGTCCCGACGCATCATGCAGCCGATCTGCATGCACACTACGATGGCTTCAATAAAGAGGAATTGGCTGCCAAAAAGGTAGTGGTCAAGGTAGCTGGACGCATGGTTCTAAAGCGCGTGATGGGCAAAGCCAGTTTTGCAACGATTCAAGATCGTACAGGGCAAATTCAGTTTTACATTAGCGATGAAATCAGCGGTGCTGATATTCATAATGCATTCAAGCACTGGGACATGGGTGACTTTATTGCGGCTGAGGGGCATTTGTTTAAAACCAATAAGGGCGAGCTATCAGTGGAGTGCAGCACCCTGCGACTCCTCAGCAAATCGCTGCGCCCCCTGCCCGATAAGTTTCATGGCCTCTCCGATTTGGAGACCAAGTACCGTCAGCGCTACGTTGATCTGATCGTTAGCCCGGATACCCGCGCGACTTTTATCTCCCGCAGCAAAGCCATTGCTTCTTTGCGCCGTCATATGCTCGAGGCCAACTTCATGGAAGTTGAGACCCCCATGCTCCACCCCATTCCGGGCGGCGCAACTGCAAAACCATTTATGACTCACCACAATGCGCTCGATATGCAGATGTTTTTACGCATCGCGCCCGAGCTCTACCTCAAGCGTTTGGTCGTCGGCGGCTTTGAACGCGTTTTTGAAATCAATCGCAATTTCCGCAACGAGGGTGTCAGTCCGCGCCACAACCCCGAATTTACGATGATGGAGTTTTATGCGGCCTACACTGATTACAAATGGTTGATGGACTTTACGGAAGGGTTGATTCGCGCGGCGGCAATTGACGCGCAAGGCACTGCAACCCTCACCCACCAAGGCCGCCTACTTGATTTAAGTAAGCCATTTCAGCGCTTGACGATTACCGAGGCCATCCTAAAATACGGCCCCGAATCCAAAAAGAGCTATACCCCTGAGCAACTCGAAGATGCTGAATTCATACGCGCCGAACTCAAAAAAGGCGGCGAAGACATTAATGCACCAGCACTCAAGAATGCCGGTATTGGCGCCTTGCAGTTAGCCCTGTTTGAATTAGTAGCCGAGCACCATTTATGGGAGCCCACCTACATCATCGACTACCCGATTGAAGTGAGCCCCCTCGCCCGTGAATCCGATACCCGCCCTGGTGTGACCGAACGCTTTGAGCTCTTCATCACTGGTCGTGAAATTGCCAATGGCTTTTCTGAGCTCAATGATGCCGAAGACCAGGCGCAGCGCTTTCATAAGCAGGTAGAGCAAAAAGAAGCAGGTAATGAAGAGGCCATGTACTTTGACCACGACTTTATTCGCGCACTGGAGTACGGCATGCCCCCAACCGGCGGCTGCGGCATTGGCATCGACCGGCTGGTAATGCTGCTCACTGATGTACCGAATATTCGTGACGTGATTTTGTTCCCCCATTTGCGCCGCGAAGAAGAGCAATAAAAGGAATTGAACC
>DAIPIK010000156.1:0-2980 GCA_036770845.1 Polynucleobacter sp.
GCCTTATGGATGACCCTGTTTGCGGTCTCTTATTTCCCCGACGCTGCAATTGCCCAAGCAAACCCAAGCAATCAAAAGCAAGCACCATCTAAAGACAAGCCAAAACAAAATCAATCTGCAAATAAAGCGCCCGCCGCAAAACCAGGTAGCGCAAACAAAACAAGCAAAACAACAAAGCCCGCGAAGGCCGGGAACGCGGGCGCTACTAAAAAAACCAAAGATGTACGGGTAAGTGTTACTCGCCCGGCCAATAATGCAACGACCGGCTCAAGGCCTTCCTTTGCCACTGCCATGGGCTTGCGAGGCCAACATGATGACCTCAGCCTGAAGTCCAGCGCGGCGATGGTCGTCAATCAAGACACCAACGATGTGCTGTTTGAGAAGAATACGGGCGTCAGCCTTCCAATTGCATCGATTACCAAGTTAATGGCTGCAATGGTGGTGCTTGATGCCGACTTGCCATTGGATGAGCCCATACAGATTAATGCCGAGGATGCCCGTAGTTACGGAAAGTCGCGGCTTGCGACTGGCACATCCTTGACGCGCCGAG
The DNA here is from genome assembly GCA_036770845.1 of Polynucleobacter sp. Lineage (GTDB taxonomy): Bacteria > Pseudomonadota > Gammaproteobacteria > Burkholderiales > Burkholderiaceae > Polynucleobacter. Next base: position 551 of record DAIPIK010000156.1, read on the forward strand.
AGGCCATGCTTCTATCGCTAATGTCCTCTGAAAATCGCGCTGCCTACACTCTGGGCAGAAACTATCCAGGAGGCGTCTCTGCCTTTGTTGATGCGATGAATCAAAAAGCGCGTGACCTTGGTATGCGGAACTCCCACTTTGCTGATCCCAGTGGCTTATCCAGTGAGAACGTAGCGAGTGCAGATGACTTGGCGAAAATGGTGAGCGCCTCGTATCAGTACAAGGCAATTCGAGAGTATTCGACTTGGCCCGACCTCACCATGGTGATTAACAAGCGCCCACAAACCTTTTTGAATACCAATCGCCTGGTTCGCTCTGGCGACATGGACATCGGACTGCAGAAAACGGGTTTTATTACTGCTGCTGGTAAATGCTTGGTGATGCAAGCCAACATCAATGGCTCACCCTTGCTGCTGGTCTTTTTAGATTCCGTTGGCACGCAATCCCGTTTTGCAGATGCCGTGCGCGTCAAAGATTGGTATCAGCAAATGGATCCGAGTGAGATCCGTCCATTGCGTCGCTTGATGTAATCTGTTTGTGGGGGTGGAGAGCATTTGCTGCTCCCAAAGACTTACTTCGAGGTAAATCCCATTCCTTTTGAAATTTGCATAGCGGTATCCTGAAGCGCCTTTAGCCAGTCAGCCTGAATGCGATCCGTAGGGGCGCTGAGCGATAAGCCAGCCACCAATTTGCCAGTGTCATCCAGAATGCCAGCCGCCAAGCAGCTGACGCCGAGCTCCAACTCTTCATCGTCGCTGGCATGCCCCAGCTGATTGACTTTGGACAATTCACTTTCGAGCTTACGTAAGTCGGTAATGCTATTACGGGTGTGCCCAGCTAAACCGGTCCGGGTTGCATAGGCTCGCACCTTGGTCGAATCATCGCTGGCTAAAAACAGTTTGCCAACCGAGGTGAGGTGCAGTGGCGCACGACCGCCAATTGCACGGACAACTTGCATACCGGAGCGTTCGCTGTAGGCGCGATCCACGTAAACAATCTCATCGCCTTGGCGGACGGATAGGTTGATGGTTTCCCCAGTAATTTTATGGAGCGCACGCATTGGCGCTTGGGCCGCCTCACGAACTGAAAGTCTTGCCTTGACTAGATTGCCGAGCTCTAAGAGTCGCAGGCCGAGCCGATAGGTACCGCCATCCCCTCGCTCGACCAGTCTGCAGGCCACCATGTCATTTAAGATGCGGTGCGCCGTGGAAGGGTGCAGCGCAGTTTGCTCCGCCAAAATTTTGAGGCTGCAGGCGTCCTCATGCTTAGCAAGGGCGTCGAGCAAATTCATCATGCGTTCCACCACCTGAATGGCGGTCTTACCAACCTCACCAGGGGCTTTAGCCATTTTTGCTACTTTGGAGTTTTCCATCGCTTCATTGTAGCCATTCTTTGGGGAATTGCACAATGTGAAAACGACTGCTGGAAATAGACCCTTTGGACGCTATTTCAAGGCAAGGGCGCATTCCCGAACCAGTTCAGGGCCCTTAAAAATGAGTCCGCTGTAAATTTGCACCAGACTGGCTCCAGCAGCACGCTTTTCTTGGGCATCTTTTCCGGAAAGGATGCCGCCGACACCAATAATCGGCACTCGGTTGCCAAGGTGTTGTTTGAGCGACTCAATAACGGCATTGGATAGGCTGCGAACCGGCGCGCCAGAGAGGCCGCCCGCTTCGGTTCCATGCTCTAGGTGTGCGACTGCGCTTCGCTCAATCGTGGTGTTGGTTGCAATCACAGCATCAATTTCAAACTCAAGGAGTAGATCGGCAATCAAACGGATGTCGGTGGGATCAAGGTCCGGCGCAATCTTCAGAAACAAGGGCTTCCGAACGCCATATTGGTCGCATAGCGCGGTACGTGCAAGCTGAATGCTGCTTAGCAGGGAGCGCAACATCACTTCGCCTTGCAGGGCGCGGAGATTCTTGGTATTCGGTGATGAAATGTTCACCGTAATGTAGGCAGAAACGGCGTAGACCTTTTGTAATCCAATCACATAATCATCGGCGGCCGCTTCGATTGGAGTGCTGGCGTTCTTGCCTATATTTAAGCCAATAATGCCGCCAGACTGCCAATAGCGTGAGGCCTTCACGCGGGCAACGCATGCGTCTACGCCATCGTTATTAAAGCCCATGCGGTTAATTATTCCGTCGACTTGACTAAGGCGAAACATGCGCGGCTTTGGATTACCCGGTTGCGGTAGTGGCGTTACGGTGCCGATTTCTAAAAAGCCAAAACCCAAGGCGGCGAGTGCATCAATGTGCCTCCCGTCTTTATCGAGGCCTGCAGCGAGTCCAACCCGATTACCCAAAGGCAAGCCGCAGAATATCTGTGGGTCGATGACCGGTTTGGGTACGAAGTGGGACAGTAGGCCGAGCGCATGTGCGCGGTCCATGCTGCTAAGAGCAAGATTATGGGCTTGCTCAGGATCTA
>DAIPIK010000157.1:0-2953 GCA_036770845.1 Polynucleobacter sp.
CATCTTTGCTGGACGGGTCTGCTTGGCTCGCGACCTGGCTAAACGGCATACCAGCGAACTCAATGCACCGCTGCGGGATTCACCCAGCAGCCCGGTTCATTTGATTAATCCTTCTTGGTTATCGCGTATTCGGCGAATTCAGGCAGATTCTGGCCCGGATATGGCTATTCCGCGGGAGGATGCCTGGCCTTGGGTGGAGATCCTAACTAGCCATGCTGGCGCCAGGCCAGAAACAGTGTTGCATTGGCTGGGTCAGCCAATTCGGGGGCTGGTGATAGCAGGTACCGGCATGGGGGGTGTGCAAACAGCTTGGCTTAAGCCTTTGCATGCCTTGACTGAGATGGGGGTGGCCATTGCCAAGGCCTCTCGCGTGGGTGCTGGGCATGTTCACCTTCATTTGCCAGAAACGGACCCCTCTGGCTGGGTGGCTGCAGGCAGCTTATCAAGCCCTAAAGCCAGAATTGCCTTGCAATTGGCCTTATATGCGGCCTCAGAAGCCAAGCGGAGCGGTAAATCCATGACTTGGCAGGATTTTTTTGCTAGAATCGCAGTCTTGCCTGAATAAAGCAAGATTATGTAATTCCTGTTTTTACAATTTGTTTTCACCCTTGCTGCACTGGTTTCCAAATCAACACCATCTGATTTGGATGACGCCCAGGTAGCTTTACCCTTAAGGAGTGTTAGATGCGTCATTATGAAATCGTTTTTATCGTCCATCCGGACCAAAGCGAGCAAGTGCCCGCGATGATTGATCGTTACAAAGCCGTATTGGCTACCAGTGGCGGCAAAGTACATCGCATTGAAGATTGGGGTCGTCGTCAGATGGCTTACATGATCGACAAGTTGGCCAAAGCCCACTACGTTTGCATGAATATCGAGTGTGACCAGAAGACTCTGGAAGAGCTTGAGCATGCGTTCAAATTTAACGATGCTGTTTTGCGTCACTTAATCATCAAGATGAAGAAGGCCGAGTCTGAGCCATCGATCATGATGAAAGAAGTGCAGCGCGAAGAAGCCCGCAAGCAAGCTCAAACCGACGCACCTGTTGCAACGGCCTAAGCATTTTTGAAGAGAGACTCGGAGGCGATAGAGCGTAAACCAGTGGCGGAATGGCGTTGAATCAATTCACCCTAACTGCTGCCTTGGTGTCCAAAGACGCAATTCGATTTACCCCAGCCGGTTTACCCGTTGTTTATTGCCAGCTTGATTATGTTGGCGAAGTGATGGAAGTAGAGCGGCCCAGGAAAATCCAAATGAGCGTGGAAGCCATTGCAATTGGCCCTGTACATCAGGTGCTGTCGCAAATGGATTTAGGAACCCAGGCAGTATTTACCGGATTCATGGCCCCCAAAACGATACGCAATCAGCGCTTGGTCTTTCATATAAACCACATTCAATTACAAAGTTAAAAGAGGAAATCATCATGGCGTTTGGAAAGAAACCCGATTTCAAAAAGAAGCCCGCGCAAAACCCATTGTTTAAGCGTAAGCGTTATTGCCGTTTCACCGTTGGCGGAGTTGAGCAGATTGACTACAAAGACGTTGATACATTAAAAGACTTTATTGGCGAGAATGCCAAGATCACGCCAGCGCGTTTGACCGGCACGAAAGCGAAATTTCAGCGTCAGCTGGATACCGCAATTAAGCGCGCGCGCTATTTGGCTTTATTGCCATTCTCCGATCAACACAAGAAATAATTAGGAGCCCTCAATGCAAATTATCCTTTTAGAAAAAGTTATCAATCTGGGCAACCTAGGCGACGTGGTTCGCGTCAAAGACGGCTATGCTCGCAATTTCTTAATCCCACAACGCAAAGCCCGTCGCGCTACTGAAGCAGCGATTGCTGACTTTGCTGCACGCCGTGCTGAGCTCGAGAAAGTGGCTGCCGAAAAGTTAGCCGCTGCCCAAGCGATTGGTCAAAAGCTAGCTGGCTTGGTATTGGAAATCGGTCAAAAAGCCGGTGTTGATGGTCGTTTGTTTGGTTCTGTAACCAACCACGACATCGCGGATGCCATGAAAGCTAAAGGCTTTGTGATAGAGAAAGCTGCTGTCCGTATGCCTACTGGCCCATTGAAAATGGTCGGTGATCATCCCGTTGCAGTAGCAGTGCACACCGACGTCGTAGTCGATATCAACATTCGTGTTGTTGGTGAGCAGGCCTAAGTTTTAATCGAGTCGCCTCATGGCTGATCAACGTCCCCGTTCCGTTACGCTAAATCCTGGCATGGCGGGATCTGGGGATGCAGCCGTGCAGGCCCTCAAAGTCCCTCCCCATTCAGTAGAGGCTGAGCAATCCCTGCTTGGCGGATTACTACTGGATAACACCGCCTGGGATCGACTGGGCGCCGCGCTATCGGACAAAGATTTTTATCGTCCTGAGCACGCCTTAATTTACAAAGTCATTCAGCGTCTGGTTGGGGATAACCACCCAGCCGACGTCATTACCGTTCATGAAGCCATTAAATCGGAGCAGGGTGGCGATTTAGTTGGCATTGATTACCTCAACTCATTGGCACAAAGTACCCCCAGTGCTGCCAATATCAAAGGCTATGCCGAGATTGTGCGCGATCGCAGTATTCTGCGCCGCTTAATTGAGGTATCAGACAATATTGCTAGCTCCGCTTTTTTACCTGAAGGACGCTCCGTGCGAACTCTGCTCGATGAGGCGGAGTCCCGTATTTTGCAAATCGGTGAAGAGGGTAATCGTAAATCCGATTACCTGGAAATCGAACCCTTACTGCGCGAAGTCGTTGCACGCATTGATGAGCTCTACAACCGCCAAGGCGGTAGTGATGTCACTGGTATTGCAACCGGCTTTATTGATCTCGATAAGCAAACCAGTGGTTTGCAAAAGGGTGACTTAGTGATTGTGGCTGGAAGACCCTCAATGGGGAAAACAGCAATGGCATTAAATATTGCAGAGCACGTTGCCCTGGTAGAGGGTCTACCAGTAG
>DAIPIK010000158.1:0-2940 GCA_036770845.1 Polynucleobacter sp.
ACAATCCAGATGCGATGCGCGCCTTAGTCGATGGCATTCATGCCATGAAACCAAAACGCAGTCATGTGGTGATTAGCGGCGCCGGTGATCGCCGCGATGACGACATCCGCGCCCTGACCAAAATCCTTGGCAATGCGTTTGATCACGTTATCTTGTATCAAGACCAATGCCAGCGTGGCCGTGAAGATGGTGAAGTGTTAAAGCTCTTGCAAGAGGGCCTAGTTGGCACCACCAAAGCAAAACACGTCCAAGAGATTCGGGGGGAGTTTCTGGCGATTGACACCGCACTGGAACAACTCGAGCCCGGCGATGTGTGCCTGATTTTGATTGACCAAGTTGAGGAGGCTTTGGCCTACCTCGCCAGTAAAGTCAAAGCCTAGACTGTTTTACTTTGCGGTGTGGTACTGGCGGAGTAAATGCACTTCTTCTTTCGAACCCAGCATCACGGATACGCGCTCGTGCAAGGCCTGCGGCTGTAAATCTAAAATGGTATCCACGCCATTAATCACCGCGCCGCCAGCCTGTTCCACTAAAAAACCCATCGGATTGGCTTCGTACATCAGGCGGAGCTTTCCTGGTTTCTTCGGATCACGCTGATCCCAGGGGTACATAAACACTCCGCCGCGCGAGAGCACCCGGTGCACATCAGCAACCATCGATGCGATCCAGCGCATATTAAAGTCTTTCTTGCGAATACCGCCACTACCAGCCAAGCATTCATCAACGTAGCGTTTTACTGGGGCAGCCCAATGCCGCATATTCGACATATTGATAGCGAACTCACTGGTCGATTCCGAAATCCGCACGCCTTGTTTAATGAGTAAGAATTCGCCCGAGACCGCATCCAGCGTGAATAAATCCACGCCCTCACCCAAACTAATTGCGAGGGTTGTTTGGGGACCATAGACCACATAGCCGGCGGCTACTTGCGCTCGACCGGCCTGTAAAAAATCGGCGGTTGTCAGCGGCGCATTGGGATTGGGTTTTTTGAGAATCGAAAAAATAGTGCCGATCGAAACATTGACATCAATATTGGAGGAGCCATCCAGGGGATCAAAGAGTAATAAATAATCGCCTACTCCCTTGCCCACTGGCAACGGGTCCTCAATTTCTTCCGAAGCAATGCCAGCCAACGATTGGCAGGACTGCACACCGGCAATGAGCAAGTCATTGGCGATCACATCCAATTTTTGTTGCACCTCACCCTGAACATTGCCAGTTCCAGCAGACCCTAATATGCCAATGAGCGCGCCTTGCGCAACTTCATCGCTTAATGTCCTGCAGGTATTGGTGAGCGCTACCAATAGATCCTGCAGTCCTAGAGGAAGGGGTGCGCCCTTCACTTGTAGCTGGCTGATGTACTGCGCAAAGGATGTCTTCAATTGAATAGGGGCAGTCAACACATTCTCCAAATAGGGTCTTGCAATCCGAATGGCTTTATTTTGCCTGTTTCAAAATCAAGCACGGGTTTTTTCCACTGCGCATACTACGCTTCGGCATTACCTAAGGCTTTTGCTATCACCTCGCGCACATCAGCCGATAGCGTCTTAGCATCGGCAACCGCTTGTAAAGCAAGATGCATCTGCTCCTGGTAAGGCTCTGCAAAAACAGTCCAGCGATCAAGCGCCCGTGCAAGCCGCGCGGCAATTTGCGGATTAATCCCATCCAGCTTAAGTACGCTCTGCGCCCAAAACTGGTAACCGCGTCCATCCCGCATATGAAATCCGGCTGGGTTACCCATGCAATATGAATGAATCACACTGCGAACCCGATTCGGGTTCGTGAATGAAAACGCCGGATGCGACAGTAGAGCAGTGACTCGCTCAAGGCTAGCCGCAGGGTTATGTGGTGTGGGTGGGCAAGTAGCTTGCAAACCAAACCACTTATCAACGACCAAGGGGTCATCGGCAAAGCGCTCATAAAAATCGGCTAAACAGGCAATACCTTCCGGCACATTGTTTTGAACTAAATGCGCCAGTGCCGCGTAGCGATCAGTCATGTTATTCGCCAAGGTGTACTGCTGCTGGGCTGGCTTTGCCCACTCTTCCGGATTGGCAATCAAGAGCATTCCTAATGCGAGGTTCTTTAAGCCGCGCTTACCCGCGCTAACCGCATCTGGCAGAAATGCACCGGACGTTTGCATTGCCTCATAGAGGCGCTGCCATTCGGGCTGTAAATGCTGCGCCATCGCCCCCCGAAATGCCTTGCGATTCGCATGGATCGTTTGCGGCTCAACGCTAGCGCACTGCTCATATAAATAGGTTTCGGCTGGCAATGTCAGAGCCAACTCTTTAAATGCCGGATCTAACTGAGGATCTTGCAAAATCAAACGGTAGGTTTGGAGCAAGGCCTCATCCGGAGTGCGTCCAGCCAATATCACTTGCATTGCTAGCTTCTGCCCCGCTTCCCAGCGATTAAAAGCATCGTCGTCGTTGGCAAAAAGGGTTAACAAGTCTGCTTCGCTTTGATCAAATTCCAGCACAATCGGCGCCGAGAAGCCGCGATTGATCGACAGCACGGGCTCACTGGGCACGCGATCAAAGACCCAAGTCTGTGTGACATCCGTCAATTCCAATAAACGCTCGGCACGCAATGATTGATCCACGGATTCGCCATTGGCAAAGACAAGCTGGGTTCGCAGTGGAATATGAAACGGCTTTTTATTTTTCTGGCCTGGGGTATCTGGGCAGGACTGACTTAAGGTCAGCGTATACCGCTGGGCCTTGCCATCGAAATGGGTTTGCACCCGAACCCGTGGCGTACCTGCCTGACTGTACCAATGCTGAAATTGGCTCAGGTCTCTGCCGTTGGCATCGGCCATCGCCGCCAGAAAGTCGTCGCAGGTTACTGCTTGACCGTCATGGCGCGCAAAGTACAAATCCATCCCTTTGCGAAAGCCCTCAACCCCCAAAAGGGTTTGATACATGCGTACTACCTCAG
>DAIPIK010000159.1:0-2940 GCA_036770845.1 Polynucleobacter sp.
GCTTTTGCATCCAGCGTTGCCTGCATGGCTGGATTAATGACTTCGGTTGCAGCAACGATGGCCACTTTTGGTTTCGTTATCCCGAGTTTGAAAAGTGCCTCAAGGCTATTGAGCAAAATATCTTTTTTGTGTTCAATCGACGGAGCGATATTGACTACGCAATCGCTGATGCCCAGGAGCTTGTGGTAGCTGGGCAGTTCGAATAAAAAAATATGGCTGGTTCTACGTTTTGTTCTCAAGCCATCCTTGCCAACCACAGGCCCCATTAAATCCTCTGTATGGAGAGAGCCCTTCATCAGCGCAGATACGTTGCCTGACTTCGCGAGAGCAACGGCTGTTTTCGCTGCTGCGATTGGGTCATTGGGGGTATCAATAATTTCAATGCCATCCAGCTTGAGTGATACACGCTTTGCAAGCGCCTCAATTTCAGGTTTCGGCCCAATTAAGACCGGAGTACATATTGTGTACTTTTGCAGTTGCGCCACTGTTTCGAGTGATGGCTCGTTCAACGGAAAAACTACCCCCAGCCTTTTTTGGCCCTGTGATTCCTTAATGAGTAGGTTGAGGTGTGGGTATTTTTCGAGCATGACTGGGATCTACTCATCCGCCAAGCGTATTGGAAATACGGGTAGCCGCTTCACGCAGTTGCGGAATGTATTCCATTGCTTGGTTTAGGGGCAGGCGCGCAGTAGCAGCATGAATGGCGATGGCTGCTACAGCATCGCCATGTTTATCCTTCACTGGCACGGCTACGCACGAAACACCTAAGACGTATTCTTCATTATCGACTGCATATTCCGTACTAAGAATGCGATCCAATTCAGACTCCAGAAGGTCGCGATCGGTAATAGTGCGGTGGGTAAATTGCTCAAGCGGAAGATTGTCTAATAAGCGCGTTCTTTCTTCCATTGGCTTATAGGCAAGTAATAGCTTTCCGCTCGCACTGCAATGGGGCGGTAATACCGTACCGGGCGGCAGATGCAGCCGAAGGGCCCAGTTTGCCTCCACTCGGTCGAGGTAAAAGAGTTCGCCTTGCCGAAGCACTGCTAGATTGCAGGTTTCCTTTAGATCGGCAACTAATTTACGCAATATCGAGTGACGGACGCTAGAGACGCTATCGTGGCATAAAGTCTCCAGTGCTAACTTCGAGAGGCGCTCACCAGGGGCATATGCTTTTCCACCCGGTTCGCGAACGACTAGGCTGGCTTCTTCAAAAATAGCCAGCGTGCGATGCAATGAGGCTTTTGGCATGCCCGTGATTTGCATCAATTGTGCTAGCGTAGCAGGCTGCCTGAGCGCTGCCAGTGCCTCGAGAATGACAACCCCTTTGAGCATGGATGAGTTTTCGCTAGAAGCATCCTTTTTGGGTAAATCCAGTATTTCGATGATTTCCTGGTCTAACATGGGATTAATCTCACAAAACAATATAATTTGTTCATTTTAATGGAACAAACTGATTTTAGAGTAAAAAATGATTAGTGTTTTTACTTATACGAAACAACTTGTTCAGGATAGCTGAATAAGGTATGGTTTGACTTGGAGACAAAAAATAATTTCCTTTGGAGGTTTATATGACTAAGTTAAAAATGAAGAAATGGCTATCTGGCGCGCTGGTATGCCTCTCTGGAGTTTCAATTGCGGGCCTGGCACATGCACAGTCTTGGCCAACCAAGCCAATTAAGCTTATCGTTCCTTATCCACCTGGTGGCGGAACCGATGTCATTGCGCGGATTGTGCAAGAACCGTTAGCAAAAGAGTTGGGGCAGCAAGTCATTATTGATAACCGCGGCGGTGCCGGTGGGTCAATTGGTTCAGCATTGGCAGCCCAGTCGCCTTCTGATGGCTATACCGTTCTTTTTACGCTCTCTTCGCACACCATCAATCCCGCCATCTACACAAAACTACCGTTTGATACTGAAAAAGATTTTTCTTCAGTAGTGACCGTTGCCTCCTTACCGCAAATCTTAGTTGCGAACCCCAATTTCCCTGCAAAGACGGTGAAAGAAGTCATTGAGATGGCCAAAGCAAAGCCAGGCAGCATTTCATATGCATCGGTTGGAAATGGTTCGCCAGGGCATTTAGCGGGCGCCATGATGGCAACGGATGCGGGAGTTGATATGACGCATATTCCTTACCGGGGTGGTGGTCCTGCAGTAACGGACGTTATGGCGGGTCAGGTTCCCTTGCTCTGGGTTTCGATCCCTGCAGCTGCACAATTTGTGAAGGCAGGGAAATTGAGGGCACTGGCCGTTTCAACAGTAAAACGCTCTGCAGTGTTCCCAGATGTGCCCACCATGGTTGAGTCCGGCTTTAAGGGTTTTGAGGTCGACTCTTGGTATGCGATGTTTGTACCAGCCAAAACGCCACAGGCAATTATTGATCGGATTAATAAAGCGGCCGTGAATGTCCTGGCCCAGCCTGAAGTAAAAGAAAGATTGTTAGGTCAGGGCGCCGAAGCAGTGGGTGATACCCCCGCACAATTGTCCGGCGTGGTTAAAAAAGAAATAGCCAAGTGGAAGCAGGTTGTGAAGTCAGCCAATATTAAGGTTGACTAACAGCGCAGTAAAAAATTCTTTAAACCTTCAGTAAAGATCCTATGTCCGAAGTTGAAAGCATCATTAAGCGTGCTCGTGTTGCGCAAGTAGAGTATCAGTCGTATACGCAGGAACAAGTTGATTTGGTAGTCTCCGCAGTAGCATGGGCCATTTTGGAACCTGGGAGAAATGCTGAGTTAGCGGAGTTGGCCGTGCGTGATACCGGGCTGGGTGATGCAGCGGATAAGTTTAAAAAGAATTTTCGTAAAACGCTGGGCTTGGTTCGGGATTTGCAAAATGCCAAAACAGTTGGGGTTGTTTCTCACGATCCTTCAACTGGAATTACGGAGTATGCAAGGCCGGTAGGCGTAGTGGCTGCCATTACGCCCTCAACCAATCCTGGCGC
>DAIPIK010000160.1:0-2937 GCA_036770845.1 Polynucleobacter sp.
CGACCAAAGCCACCGCCTAGGTTAACCTTAATCACATCGCATTTATCGGCTGTCAGCCCAGAAGCTGCAATCACAGCGGCCAAAGAAGCTTCGCCATCTTGGGTTGGAACCCAAGCGCGGCAACTGTCTTGATTCCAGACAGCCGTTGCATTCATCGGCTCTAGGGGTGCATGGTTCAAGAAGGGATATAAAAACTGTGCCTCAATGGTTTTCGAAGAATTCGATGCCGCAACTTTAAAGTCACCATTGGCATTGCCCACAAAGGTTTGATCTGCTTTGAGGCCCTCTTCCAAGCGCTTCAAAATATCGGCTTGCTGCACCGATGCATTGGGGCCCTCATCCCAAACAATTGGCAACTGATCCATCGCTACCTTGGCTTGCCAGAAGGTATCGGCAACTACTGCGACCGCAGTATCGCTAACCTGGACGACTTTCTTGACGCCCTTCATTCCCGTAACTTTGCTGGCATCAAAACTTTTTAACTTGCCGCCAAAAACCGGACTCTCTTTAATGGTGGCAGTCAGCATGCCTGGCATCTTTAAATCAATGGCATAAATCTGTTTGCCCGTTACCTTGTCAGCTAAGCTATCAAGGCGATCCATCGGCTTACCAATGACTTTCCAGCGCTTGGGATCTTTTAGTTCAATGCCTTTTGCATCGGGCACTGGCAACTTGGCAGCAGCAGCGGCAACCTTACCAAAACTAACGGAGCGCCCGCTGGCTTGATGGGTGATGACACTATTAACCGCCAAACATTCGGCAGGGGATACACCCCACTGATTTGCAGCAGCCTGAATCAACATAATGCGGGCAGCGGCGCCGCCTTTGCGAACATAGTCTTCCGACGTCCGAATACCGCGACTACCGCCGGTAGAGAAGGATCCCCAAACGCCTTTGCGCTTTAGGCTCTCGCCTGGTGTGGGGTAATCGATCGTAATTTTTTTCCAATCGCACTCCAGCTCTTCGGCAACCAATTGGGCTAAACCGGTTATCGTGCCCTGGCCCATTTCGGAGCGAACGACACGAATAACAACAGTATCGTTTGGCTGAATTACAACCCAAACGCCAATTTCTGGGGCGCTGGCATTGGCTGCAGTGGATGCGTTCGCTGTGCCAATAACGCCTGGAAACTCCAAGCCAATGGCGAGACCAGCGGTAATAGCAGATGAGCCAACAATGAAGTGGCGACGGGATAAATTAGGTACGGGTGCGTTCATGGTTTTCTCCTCAAGCCTTTGCTGCAGCATGGATTGCGGCACGTACTTCTTGGAATGTGCCGCAACGGCAAATATTCGTTACTGCGGCATCGATATCTGCATCACTGGGTTTGGGGTTCTTGCGCAAAAGAGCGGTAGCCGCCATGACCATGCCGGTCTGGCAATAGCCACACTGCGGTGCTTGTTTTTCGACCCAGGCTTGTTGTATTTTGCTTAACTTACCGCCTACCGAGAGGCTTTCTACGGTCTCAACCTTTTTGCCTTCAGCAGCGCTGACCGGCAAAACACAGGAGCGTACAGCAGCGCCATCGAGCAAAACAGTACACGAACCGCATTGCGCAATACCGCAACCGTATTTGGTACCCGTTAAACCAACTTGCTCTCGAATGACCCAAAGTAATGGGGTAGTGGGGTCCACATCGATCGTGCGTGCTTTTCCATTGATGGTCAACTTTGCCATAAGGGTCTCCTTGTTTTTGACGTATTCTTGTGCCGGTAGGCATTCTTAAGTAACTTCGGAAATCATAACCGAAATACCCCAAAAAGCACTCGGGTTTTTGCCTACCCAAGGCTACTGCCACACCTATTAGCCCTATCAGTAAGATTTCCTATAAGTATCTGAATTCAATCATTTTTATTTCACGCCTATGACTCCACTTAGATTTAAAGCGGAGGCGCAGTTGCCTGTCTAGGGATGCCTTTTTTTGTCATTGGATCAGCTTGGAATTATTACGACCTTACTGGCGTTTTTTTGTGACGCCTAATCGATGCCTTACTTCCAAAACGATACTTGCATTTACTGCATAGTAAAAAATGCAACTCTCCAAAAAATGGTGTGCAAAAATAATGGCAAGTCCTTGACGGTCTCATGCACAAATCCGATCAAGCAGATTGCATTCAATTACAGCGGACTTCAGTTGCCTCGATTACTTCTTAATGTAGCGGTATTGCTCATTGCCAATCAGCTATTGACTGGACTTGCTTTTGCATCAGAAGATGAAAACAAGTTTTCATCTCAGTTTGAAAATATCTCGGAGCAATATGCTCGCGATCGCATTTTGGAGTTTTGGGGCTACCATGACTCCGAAGGGAGTGATGTCTACAAAAACACCATTCGGCTACGCTACTATCAGCCCCTAAAGATTAATCGTTTTAATGGTACCTTGCGTCTGGATACATCGTATGTGCGGGAATACGGCGCTGGCATACCCATCAGCTCATCCGATCGCTACAGCGAAAGCAATACGATGCTCACGTTCTGGGGAAACCACCCCAACCTCTTACCAAGCTGGGGCGCTAACTTGGGTGGTCGGATCATTTTCCCTTTTGGTAATAACGGTCAGTGGGCTATTGGACCTCAGGTCGGCGCCAGTTTTAAGCCCAAAGGAAATAATCCTTTAGACGTTACAGACTTCTCACCTCTGGCGCGCTACATGTATGGCTTTGATATGAAAAGCAATTCGTTTCAAGTGAACCCCAATCAGCCAGCATTGATCCGCAATCTCCAACTCTTTCCCACGGTTGGATTTCGATTAGGTCGCAATACACAACTACGGCTATGGGATGAAAATGGCGTAGTCTATAACTCGGCTGGCGGGGGCTGGTTTGTTCCCATTGATGGCATGGTGACGCACCGCGTTAATAAACACTTTCTTTTTGCTGTCGGCGCAAGTAAGCAAGTCGTCCAATCGTATCTTCAATACGATTGGTCTGTTTACAG
>DAIPIK010000161.1:0-2922 GCA_036770845.1 Polynucleobacter sp.
CACAGTTTTATTATTTATGGACCGCTGATTAATGGCACGGCCACCATCATGTACGAGGGAACCCCTTTACGTCCGGATGGTGGAATATGGTGGAGCCTAGTGGAGAAATACAAGGTATCAGTGATGTTCTCCGCGCCTACTGCAATCCGGGTACTCAAGAAACAAGATCCTGCTTTCTTAAGCAAATACGATTTATCGAGCCTGCGTACTTTATTTTTGGCTGGCGAACCCTTGGACGAACCAACCGCATCCTGGATTCATGAGGCGATTGGCAAGCCAGTGGTGGACAACTATTGGCAAACCGAAACCGGCTGGCCTATTTTGGCGATTCAGCGCGGGGTCGAGGTCATGCCGCATAAATTCGGCTCGCCTGGTTTGCCGGTATTTGGTTACAACATGAAGTTATTGGATGAGGCGACTGGCGAGGAACTCGGCCCTGATCAAAAAGGGGTGGTAGCGATTGAGGGTCCGCTGCCTCCGGGTTGCATGCAAACCGTGTGGGGTGATGATGATCGTTATGTCAAAACCTACTGGAACACTATTCCCGGCAAGCTGATGTATTCCACCTTCGATTGGGGCATTAAAGACAAGGACGGCTATTACTTCATTCTGGGTCGCACCGATGATGTCATCAACGTTGCCGGTCACCGTTTGGGTACCCGCGAAATCGAGGAGAGCATCTCCAGCCATGCCAATATTTCCGAGGTGGCAGTCGTTGGCATTGAAGATAAATTGAAGGGGCAAGTTGCCATTGGCTTTGCGATTCCAAAGGATGCGTCGAACGTAGTCAATCTGGAAGCTGAGTTAATGAAGACGGTCGATTCGCAATTGGGTGCAGTAGCAAGGCCCGCGCGCGTTTACATTGTGACGGCTTTACCCAAGACCCGTTCTGGGAAGATTGTGCGACGGGCTTTGCAAGCGGTTGCGGAAGGGCGCGACCCTGGTGATATCAGCACGATGGAAGACCAATCGGTACTGGCCCACATTAAAACGGTGATTCAGGAAAGCGCTAAAAAAAGCTAGGAAAACTGGCCTTAAAAAAGCACAATGCATCGGTAAATCAAAGCAGGGACTGGGCGGCTGCTCCGCCCAGTAAGGCTGCGGCTGGTTTGGCGCGAAGCCAGCCCACGAACTGGTATTATTGATGGGTTCGTAACTCAATAAATTACCCTAGCGCTTAAAAACACTCACCTCCCGCAACCACTTCCGGGTAGGCTATTTGGGGGTGTTGAGCGTTGGATGGCAGCAGGGATTGGAGATGGTTTGTCACCCTTGCTTCCTTCTTTTCCCCCAGCCGTGTTGGCATTAGCCGACGGCACTCTATTCTTAGGCTATAGCATTGGCGCCCCTGGCGAAACCGCCGGCGAGGTAGTTTTCAATACCGCCTTAACGGGTTATCAAGAAATCATCACCGATCCAAGCTATTGCCGTCAGATAGTGACCCTGACGTATCCACACATTGGCAATGTCGGCGTCAATGAGCAAGATGCTGAATCATCGCAAATTCATGCGGCCGGTTTGGTGATTAAAGACCTTTCACGGCGGGTATCCAACTTCCGTTCCGAACAAAGCCTCGAGTCGTATTTGCAAAAGGCGGGTATACCTGGCATCGCCGGAATTGATACGCGCAAGCTGACCCGTTTACTGCGCGATAAGGGTGCGCAGTCAGGAGCGATTGTCGCTGGCAAGATGGGCGATGATCCTGCCGTTCTCAGTGCCAGAGCCTTAGAGCTTGCAAAGGCATTTCCAGGCATGAGTGGCTTAGACTTGGCGCAAGTCGTTAGCACGAAAACCGCATACCCTTGGCGCGAAGCCGAGTGGGACTTACACGGCCCCAATGGTAAGCCCGCTTACCGCAGCCTCGATACCAAAAAACCCATCAAGAAGGTGGTGGCCTACGACTTTGGTGTCAAGCGCAATATTTTGCGCATGCTCACCGAGCGCGGTTGCGAATTAACCGTGGTGCCAGCTAAAACTACCGCCGCAGAAGTTCTGGCCATGAAACCCGATGGGGTGTTTTTCTCCAACGGACCCGGCGATCCTGGTCCGTGTGATTACGCTATTAGCGCCGCAACAGAAATCATCGAGCAGGGTGTTCCCACCTTCGGCATCTGTTTAGGCCATCAAATTATGGGTTTGGCTGCGGGCGCGAAGACCTTGAAAATGAAATTCGGTCATCACGGCGCCAACCACCCAGTGAAAGATTTGGATAGCGGGCGGGTGGCGATTACGTCGCAGAACCATGGATTTGCGGTCGATGCCAAAACATTACCCAGTAATGTGCGCGTGACCCACGTATCCCTATTCGATGGCTCATTGCAGGGCCTCGCGTGGACAGACAAGCCGGCTTTTTGCTTTCAGGGGCATCCCGAGGCATCGCCTGGACCCCACGACATCGCTTACCTATTCGATCACTTTATGGACTTAATGCATGGCGCTCCAACCAGTAAACAAGGGGGCAAATAATGCCTAAGCGGAGCGACATTAAAAGTATCCTGATTATTGGCGCAGGCCCCATCGTTATTGGTCAGGCTTGTGAATTTGATTACTCGGGCGCGCAAGCATGTAAGGCGCTGCGTGATGAGGGCTACAAAGTCATTTTGGTCAATAGCAACCCCGCGACCATCATGACCGATCCCGAGATGGCGGATGTAACCTACATTGAGCCGATTACATGGGAAGTAGTCGAGCGCATTATTGCCACGGAAAAGCCCGATGCCATATTACCGACCATGGGTGGTCAAACGGCACTCAATTGCGCCTTGGATTTACACCGCAACGGCATTTTAGAAAAATACGGTTGCGAATTAATCGGCGCATCTCCCGAGGCGATTGATAAAGCCGAAGACCGTCAAAAGTTTAAAGAAGCGATGACCAAGATTGGTCTCGGTTCTGCTAAATCCGGCATTGCGCATTCGATGG
>DAIPIK010000162.1:0-2887 GCA_036770845.1 Polynucleobacter sp.
ACGCCCGGCGCAGTTTCCGTCAAAGTCCAAATGCGTTTTTGGGTGGTCCCATCGGAGTAGAAAAAGTCTTCGTCTAAAGTACCAACGCGCTTACCGTCTTTAACTTCCCAGCTTGCTTTCATAACGACCTTAAAGCGCTTTACCACCTCATTGCTGCGATTGGTAAAGATGCCATAGGCGTCAATCGTGCCATTGAAATAGCTGGTGAGATCGAGTGTGGGCTTCTCTTTGGCATACATCGACACCTGAGGGGAAGAGCAGCCGCCCAAGAGCAGGAGGGTGGCAAAGCAAAGTAAAGCGGAACGGAACGGGGATTTCATCGCGGGGCCTCACAGGTTGGGGCAACAATTAAAGGGGGGCATGCTTGGCCAATCAAAGCGGTTCTCAGCTTAGGGGCAGCGGTTTTGGGATCAAGCCAGATGGAAAAAAATGCCTTGGCAAAATCATCGCCTGCAATTTCTCCTGCGGGTTTGCCGTTGTGCAAAAAGACCGTACCGCGCCCTGGAACATGAATCGCGGTCAGCGAACTACCCGAAACCACATTTGGAAAAATTCCATCCAGTTTTTTTCCCCACGCACTGCGATTCGTTTCGCTGACACCGAGGCGCTGCATTTCGTCGATCGTACTTTTCGTAATATCGGCAGCCTTGAGCGAACGCAAGTAATTGAGGTCTAAAGCAAAGCCACTTTGACCGCGCTGATCGCCAACATAGAGGCGCGCATCGTAGACATCAAACCCCCAAAACGTCATGCGGCCTTGGCCCTGCAATTGCAAACCCTTAACATAGGGATCTAAAGCCTCTTTGGCATGCACAGGGCTGCTCGCCATATGCAATGCTAGCAAGGCCAGAAGCCCGAAGAGGAGATTCTGGATACGTGGCAATACCGAAATAGTATTCAATGGGAGCATCATTCAAGCATATCGAAGTTTTACTGATTCTGCTTACAATACCCTATCAACATTACGGCATGACGCTCCACCCAATTGTGAATGAAAGTACCGCATGGCACTCAAACTAGGCTACAAAGACTTAATCGCTGATGCGATGAGCAAAATTGAAACCCTCGACTTAGAGCAAGCAAAAGCCCTACAGGGCGACCCAGAAACCCTCTTTGTAGATATACGCGATGTGCGCGAACTCGAGCGTGAAGGCATGATTCCCAATGCATTTCATGCACCACGCGGCATGCTGGAATTTTGGGTTGATCCGGATAGCCCTTATTACAAGCCCGAGCTCGGCTCTGGCAAGCGCTTAGTGTTGTATTGCGGATCCGCCTGGCGCTCCGCCCTGGCAGTCGAAGTACTCGGTCGCATGGGCGTTCCGAACGTATGCCATGTAGCGGGCGGCTTTACAGCCTGGAAAAAAGCCGAGCTCCCCGTTGCCCAAAAGCCAAGCAAGTCCCACCCGGCCTAATAACTGCCCCACCTCACGAAACAGCCCTTCCGCTTGGGCTGTTTTTGTATGAGAAATTCCCCCTTGAAATTCCCTACAATGCCCTCTTATCTTAGGGTGTCCATTTAATCTTCCCTAGTTCGAAAGAGGGTACTCACAATGACTACTGCTACAAAAGAAACCTTAGGCTTTCAGGCCGAAGTAAAGCAATTACTGCAACTCATGATTCATTCCTTGTATTCCAACAAGGAAATTTTCTTGCGTGAACTGATTTCCAACGCATCCGATGCAGCGGATAAGTTGCGCTTTGAAGCCATGACCCACCCCGATTGGTATGAATCCAATCCAGACTTGGCGATTCAGATTGAATTGGATAAAGCGGCGCGCACTCTCACCATTTCCGATAATGGCATTGGGATGAGCCGCGATGAAGTCATCAGCAATTTAGGTACGATTGCCAAATCCGGGACGAAAGAATTTTTCTCCAAACTCTCCGGCGATCAACAAAAAGACGCTGCCCTGATTGGTCAGTTTGGTGTTGGCTTCTATTCCGCCTTTATCGTCGCCGATCGCATCACCGTTGAAACCCGCAGAGCCGGTCTTCCCGCCAGCGACGGCGTTCGCTGGGAGTCCGATGGCTCTGGCGAATTCACCGTCGAATCCATTAACCGACCTGAGCGTGGCACCTCCATCATCTTGCACCTGCGCGAAGGGGAGGATGACTTCCTATCGCCCTACAAACTCAAGTCCATCATTCGCAAATACTCCGATCACATCTCCTTACCGATTCAGATGCGTAAAGAAGAATGGGATGAGGAGAAAAAAGAGCAGGTACTCAAAGATGAGTTTGAGGCTATCAACCAAGCAAGCGCTTTATGGTCTCGTTCCAAATCCGAAGTCAGCGAAGAGCAATACACCGAGTTTTATAAACACCTCTCGCACGACTACGAGGGTCCCTTGTGTTATTCGCACAACCGTGTAGAGGGCCGTAGCGAATTTACCCAACTGCTTTATGTCCCAGCACATGCCCCATTTGATTTATGGGACCGTAATAAGCGGGGCGGCATTCAGCTGTACGTCAAACGGGTGTTCATCATGGACGACGCTGAACAACTGATGCCAACCTACCTGCGTTTTGTAACCGGCGTGATTGACTCAACCGACTTACCGCTGAATGTCTCCCGTGAAATTCTGCAGGAATCACGCGACGTCAAAGTCATTCGCGAGAGCTCAACCAAGCGAGTAATAAGCATGCTGGAGGAGTTGGCAAATAGCGAAGATACTGCCAAGTTAGAAAAGTACCGCACGTTCTGGACTGAATTTGGCCAGGTACTGAAGGAAGGCATTGGCGAAGACCAAGGCAATCAGGAGCGCCTTGCTAAACTCTTGCGCTTTGCCAGCACCCACGCTGATACTGCCGAGCAAACAACCTCACTATCGGACTACATCGGGCGCATGAAAGAAGGCCAAGACGCGATTTTTTACGTTACCGG
>DAIPIK010000163.1:0-2880 GCA_036770845.1 Polynucleobacter sp.
TCGCTGTACAGCATTAACCAATCCAAGGTAAACGCATAGGGGGCCACAAACGATAGGCTCTCCATGCGGCCGGTATTAGTCCGCAAAAATACTTCTTCGAGTGTGTTCGGGTCTTCTGCTACATAGCCCAGCGAACCGGAGATCCACCAGACTGCGCAAATGCCAAGACCAATACCAATGCCAGCCAGTAAATTATCCAAGGTCCAAAAGGATTTATCCAACACAGCATAGGCCACTAATGCGCCACCGATTGCAAATCCCAAGGCCAGTTGCAGCAATGGCTTCGCGATGCCCGTTTGCGCAGCAATCACGCTGGGTAAATCTTGATTGCTTCCTAGCGTAAAAAATACGGTATCCACGGTATCAACCCGAATCACACCCAAAAAGCCACGCATCGTCATGTAGGCTGTCAGCCCCAAAACCAAGAACACCACTACCGACTTTAAGTTACCGCCACCAATGCGCACCAGTGTTTTACTGCCGCAACCGGAAGCGAGAACCATACCAATTCCAAACAGTACGCTACCCAAGAACATGGAGAGATAAAGGACGCGACTACCGGTGTAAATGGATTTAGATGTATCAATGATGCCCAAATAAGACATCAGCGCAACGCCTATCATGGCGACACCGATTGCTAAAGACCATTGCTTTAGACGCGTCCAGTTCGACATAATGAACGCATCAGATACTGCACCCATGGTACAAAATCCGGTTTTTTGCATCACGATACCGAGTACCACGGTGATTCCAAAGGTAGACCATAAAACAATCTTGCCGAGCGCGGCAACTGCTACTGAATCCATACTAAATAGCTTCTTCTAATAATTAAGGTTTGAATTTATAAAACTGCTTATTAAGATAGGCAACGACATCGGCCTCGTCTTCGGGGAACATATCCAGACGCAGTTCGGTATTGCACATCGCCACCATGGTTTTGAGGCGCGCATAGTCTTTGACCTTGCGATCCGAGCGCGTATAAATCATGTCGCCATTGGAAAAACCGGTCTTCTTGGCATGGCATGCATAGCATTTCGCTTGATCAATGGCTTTGCCATTTTGCACATTCGGGGCGGCATACGCATGGCTCGATAGCGACATGGCAATCGACAACAGAACTGCTTTATAGGTGACGCACTTCATCGGATAACCTCTGGAGGGGAAATAATTACCAAAATCAACTTATCCCGCTATTTTAAAGCCCTATGGGCTAGTTTGGTCTATTCGGCCTGAATCGAGAGATAAACGTTATAGGCATTCATGCGGTTGGCAGCCCGAAATAAGGGCATTCCATCGTATTCCGACCAGTCTGCCTTAGCGTAAGCCTCCTCAAAGGGGTCTAAATCACGCGCGGCGGGGCCCATGACTTCCCGTAAATAGGCCAAATAGTTGCGAGTAAACACCACATCCTCTACGGCATTAGTCGAATAGGGCCCATGGCCAGGAACCACAATAGCGGGCTTTAACTTCTGGATCTCATTTAAAGCGCTCACCCATCCCCGGCTATCAGCATTGCCCACAAACGGAATGCGCCCGCGAAAAACCAAGTCCCCTGCAAATAAAACCTTCTCCGATGGCACATACACAATTAAATCTTCGTGTGCGTGGGCAGGCCCTACTCGATTCAGGATGAATTCCACACCGCCAACCGTAATGGTTTTGCTTTGGTCAATCCACACATCCGCAGCAACCAAGCGGGTATTTTCATTCACCCACGGAGCAAAATCGATTCGGGATGCAATCAGGCGCTGCTTCGCAGTTTCGGAAGCAAGGTAATTGAGGCCATCCCGTTGTGCATAAACCGTTGCGCCCAGGCGTTTGAATTCTTGCAAGCCATACACGTGGTCTGCGTGGTAGTGGGTTAAAACTACCGCCACGATTTTTTGCTTCGTTACTTTCCGAATTTCTTGAATCAGCTTTTGCGCCAACACTGGAGAACCCAAGGCATCGATCACCACCACCCCTTTGGGCGTAACCACAAAACCAGCATTCGAAATAAAGTTCTGATTCTTCTTGCTGCCCATTTCAGGAACGCCTTGGACAAAATACGTATTGGGCGCTACCTGAATCGCCTTAACCTGAATTGTGCCGTCTGCACTGACTTGAGGGGCGCTTGATGTTTGCGCCTGCGCTATTGGCATGCTGGCAAAACAGACGGCCATTAGCGCAATCGACAGAATACCAATGCGGTATCGTTGCGTGTGCATGAATGGCCAGCTTAAATGAAAACGCGCAGGAATTTACGGACGAATGTATGCAAAATTATTCTTGAATTGCAAATCAGCGATTCGCACTACGCCCGAGGGAGTAAAGTCCGCATCCAAGGTGAACTGCTCTTTTTTTAGATTCCGATTCTTTAAAGTAATTTCGCAAACCTCAAAACGTACGCCCCTGGACTTAAGCGCGCCGACTAAAGGACCGTAGTCCACATTACTCTTTAGGTCTTTACCACCGTCCATCAGAATATCAACGCCATTGGCATGGGTGACTACGGTTATCTTGGTATCCGGCGCCACATCCAAATGGTTACGTATGTTGCGTAAGCCTTTTAAGCCTTGTAACTGAGCATCGTCAATGTGATACACCACCGAGGTTTGGGCCAATGCTGGGCTAGGAGCAATAAAAAATAAACTCAGTCCAATAAAAGCGGTAAATCGAATTGCCATCCAATGCATCTTCATTCTGCTGCTCCTTGGTTAAATTGCTGCCATTCCTGGATTACCTTTAACGCCTTTAATGATTGGCTCATTGAGCTTGACGGCTTTCACGGTCTTCACATCACGCAAATGGCGTGCAATCACATCCCAAATCGGCTCACCACCGGCGCTCTTGGCTTCTTCACTGACCGGCGCCCAACCCGCAACGCGGTAGGTTTTATTG
>DAIPIK010000164.1:0-2867 GCA_036770845.1 Polynucleobacter sp.
AAGCGCATTGCATTCATTTGCTTTGGTCCGATGCTCTATACCGCCATGGAAGTGGCCGAGGCAATCGATGCTACGGTTGTTAATATGCGCTTTGTAAAGCCACTCGATGAGGAATTACTTAAATCCATTGCATCAACGCACGATGGCATCGTGCTGGTCGAAGACAGCTGCGTGATGGGCGGTGCGGGCAGCGCCTGTTTAGAATATTTAGCGGAGCAAGACATTCAGGTATCGGCTTTGCAAATTGGTTTACCCGATCAATTTACTGAGCACGGCGATATTCCTTCGCTGATGGAGTTGTATGGCATCTCAGCTAAGCAGATTGAGACTCGGGTGCGCACCCGTTTTGCGATTGAGGCATGCACGACAGCGCCGTAAATCAAACCGCTGCACCCTATCGGGATTTATGCACTGACTGCGGCGTATCGCGCAGCAGTGATCCCAAGCGCTGCGGTTCAGCCTGCCAATTTATTCAGCCGGACTATCCCGGTTTCGAAACCGCAGTGCATGGTCGCCCCCGCAATCTGATTGAATCCGATGAGGTTTTTTTCGGACCCTACCTCAGCATGGCGCGGGCGCAGATGAAAGAGCCTCTAGCCGGAGCGCAGTGGACCGGCATCATCACGCGCATTGGTGAGTTACTCCTTGAAAAAGGCATTGTCGATGCGGTGGTGACAGTAACGGGTGATTCCCACGACCGCTGGAAACCCGTGCCGGTTATTGTGACGAAGGCAGCGGACATGGCACAGTGCCGTGGGATGCGTATGGGCTATGCGCCCGTGGTGCAGTACCTCGAATTAGCCAAACAAGCTGGCCATAAAAAAGTGGCAATGATTGGCATTCCATGTCAGGTGTATGCGGCGCGCGCATTGGAGCAGGAGCTGGGTTTTGAAAAACTCCTGATCGTGGGTTCGCCGTGTTCAGACAATACAACGACTGAACACTTTCATCACTTTCTGAGTTTGTTAAGCAAGGATCCGGACAGCATTACCTATTTGGAGTTTCGGGCAGACTACAAAGTCGAATTGCGTTTTAACAATGGCACAAAACAAGAGATTCCGTTTCTGAATTTGCCCTTATCCGATTTGCCAAGCGATTTTTTTCCTTTGACGTGTAAAACCTGCGTGGATTACGTCAATGCCTTATCGGATATCACGGTGGGCTATATGGCTGGCACGGGCGCGCAGTGGGTGATTGTGCGTAATTCCCGTGGACAAGCCGTCTTGGATTTGATTGCGCCCGAGCTTATCTTGGAGCCGGTGAGTACAGCTGGCAAGCGCATTTCAGCGGTGCAAGGCTTTATGAAAAACGTCAAATTAGCTGCGGGGGGATTACCTGTAAACCGCATGCCCCATTTTTTACGCCCCATCATGGCCTGGGTAATGCCCCGATTTGGTCCCCGCGGACTGGAGTTTGCTAAAGCCCGCGTTGAGATGAAGGGTATAGAGTCGGTTTTGCACTTGCGGCAAATGGCGCCCCACAAAATTAAGAATATGGTCCCCCAACACATCTGGACTTTAGTTAAGCGTTACGGCTTACACCCTGAATCCACTGAACAAAGTAAATCCAGTAATGGAACTTAATTGCAGATTTGCTGGCCATTCTGCGGCGCACTACTTTTTATGATGTGAAAGTACCCATTAAGGTAATCCCTTAGTGGTATTGGAGACCGTGCGTGAAAGAAAAAAACCCTTTATAACGTAAGTTCTTTCACTCACTTGGACCTCTTAACTGCCCTCAACCATTAACGTAAATTAATTCTTTCTGCGTACAAATGATCTGGTGGGACCATTTAACCGAATACCATGAAGCTTCTCAGCTTAGTTAAACTAGCGCGCGAAAAATTGGCTGTAAATACCCAGCCCATCCCTGGCGCGCCTGATCCAATCAATAATGCGCAGCGCAATGCCTGGGCCGATTGCTTGACCAACGATGCGCCGATCGATGCGGGCGCCAATAGCCCGGTTGAATCCCATCCCTTATCGAAAGCATGCACCCCGGAAGAGTATTTAAGTTCTCTGGTGAAGACAATTGAAGGCAATATCCTGCCGCACATTGTTGAGTATCACTTAAAGGCCGACCGATTAGAAAACGGCCAACTCAATGTTCCAGCCCATCCCAGCATTGACGGCGCGCACATTGATCAGCTTTTAGTTCTGCTTTTGAAGGAAGATGCCGCACCCTCAGCAAGCTACGTCAAAGAATTATTTGCGAATGGTATTGAACTGGAAGAGGTCTACCTCAATCTACTCACCCCAGTGGCACGCAAACTCGGTGAA
Source organism: Polynucleobacter sp. (assembly GCA_036770845.1). Classification (GTDB taxonomy): domain Bacteria; phylum Pseudomonadota; class Gammaproteobacteria; order Burkholderiales; family Burkholderiaceae; genus Polynucleobacter. The sequence goes on from DAIPIK010000164.1 coordinate 2,280, forward strand.
ATGTGGGAAAGTGATGATGCTGACTTTACGCAAGTCACTGTGGCTTTGTGGCGCATCAAGCAATTGATGTATGACTTAAGCCCCATGTTTCAAGAGTATGCCGAGTACAAACAGCAAGGCAAGAGTGTGATGTTAGTACCCTTGCCTGGATCGCAACATACCTTGGGCCTTTTTATGGTGTCGGAATTCTTTGCCCGTGCAGGTTGGCGTGTGTGGGGTGAGCTAGCCGCAACCGAAGCCGATATTTTGCGCATGGCCAAGACGCAGTGGTTCGATGTCGTTGGCTTATCCGCAAGCGTGCGTGAGCAATTTCCAGATTTAAAGCGAATGATTGACGAAGTGCGATCGGTATCCTTAAATCCCCATGTGGGCATCATGATTGGCAGCCCGGTGTTTAATCAAAATCCGGAATTGGTTGAGGATTTAGGTGCCGACATGGTGGGTATCGACGCCGTGGATGCCTTGGAGAAAGCAACCTTTCATGTGGAGCAGCATAAAAAGTAAGGTTAGGCTGAGCCGGTAGTGGGTTGATCGGTGTATTCTGCTATGCCAATAGCACCGAATACATCGCAACCAAATGGCCAAGCC
>DAIPIK010000165.1:0-2802 GCA_036770845.1 Polynucleobacter sp.
ACTTGCCAGCCGGTATTGCCGCCAACGCAGCCATGCTTCTCTAGTGCCGCGAGAAAGGAGTAGCGTAAAAACGGAGTTGAATCTGCTGCTAATAAACCATCCCAATGTTCAGCCGAGATAGCCTGAATGCGATCCAGAACGCGAAGTTCGATTGGACTATTTAGTGCCACATTGCTCAGCGCTGAATGAGCTCGATCTTGTAGCCATCTGGGTCCGTGACAAAGGCAATGATGGTATCGCCACCGAGAACCGGCCCAGCCTCGCGGGTAACCTGACCACCTGCAGCCTTAATCGCAGCGCAGGTGGCATAGGCATCGGGGACGCCCAAGGCAATGTGACCATAAGCCGTACCCAGCTCATATTGATGTACGCCGTGGTTGTAGGTGAGCTCGATCTCGGCTTGGCCATCGGCATTGCCCTTACCAAAGCCAACAAAGGCCAAGGAGTACTTTTGCTCTGGACGCTCGGTGGTGCGCAATAAATTCATGCCCAAAATGCGGGTATAGAAATCAATTGAGCGGCTCAGGTCGCCAACCCGCAGCATGGTGTGCAATAGCATCATGCTTATTGAACCTTTGCCTTGGCGCGCAGTTTTTGCATCATTTCAGAGAACTTGGCTTTTTGCCAGTTTTCATCGGCAGTCAAGATTTGCTTCAGCTCCGCTTTGATTTCATCCATGGGAGGGGCTTTGGCATCCCGCACATCGTCCACGCGAATAATGTGCCAACCGAACTGGCTTTTGACAGGCTTATCGGTCATTTGGCCTTTATTTAAAGCAACCATCGCTTTTGAAAACTCGGGCACCAATGATTTGTCGCTAACCCAACCCAGATCGCCACCATTGGGGGCAGAGCCAGGGTCTTTGGAGTTCTGTTTCGCCATATCCGCAAAGCTAGCACCAGCCTTGATCTTGGCAATTAAGGCATTGGCCTCCGCCTCTTTTTCGACCAAAATGTGCTTCACTTGATACTCTTTGCCGGTGTAATCCGCCTGAATGGAAGCATAGGCAGCTTTCAGTTCTGCCTCGGTTACACCCTCACGCTCAACAAAATCCTCAAACACGGCGGCAACCAAAATACCAATCCGTGATTGCTCAATCTTGTCTTTGACCGCTTCTTTTTGCGTAAGGCCGCGGTTATTGGCCTCTTGAATAATTAATTCACGGGTAATTAATACCTCGCGCGCCTTTTCGCGGACCTGGGGATCATTGACAGGCTGCCCTGATTTTTTCACTAGGCTGTCTAGTTGCGCCTTGGGTATTGCTTTGCCATTCACAATTGCCGCATTTTGCGCTAAGGCAGCTGAACTGCTAAATAAGGCCACACAGGCAGTGGATAGGGCGAATCGAAAGATTGGTTTCATAGTGGGGATGGGTAAATAAGAATAGGTAATGGTAATGGGTTTAATTTCGCTTCACTTATTTCAGCAATAGCGCTTCAGCTGGACTATGCGCCTCAATGGTCAGTGCATGTATCTCAGTAGGAATATGGCGATTTAAGGCGGCGTAGATTAGGCGGTGGCGCGCAACCCGATTTAGGCCATCAAAAGACGATGAAACCAAGGTTAACTTAAAGTGACCTCCACCACTCGCGGCGCCCGCATGGCCTGCATGCAAATGGCTTTCATCTTCAATTGCAATCTCATCAATCGGTAGTGCGGCTTTGAGGTCAACCAGAAATAAAGCAATACGTTCTTGGTTTTTACTCATGAGGGCGTTTCCTCTTCCATGTGTTTACTTAGCCAAAATCCTTGTGCGATGACAAAAACGATGAGCAGAGCAGTTGTTCCAAAGAGCTTGAAATTAACCCAGGTATCTTCCGAAAACTGAAAGGCAACAAAAAGATTAAGTGCGCCCATTAACAAAAAGAAGATTGACCAAGCTAAATTAAGCTGACTCCAAGTATTGCGCGCGGTATTTTCTTTTAGGGTGACCTGTTTACCCATTAGCACCTGAATCCAATTCTTATTAAAAAATTGAGCACTGATAAATAGGCCGGCAGCAAAAAACCAGTAAAGCGCAGTGGGTTTGAGCTGGATAAATGTTTTATCTTGCAGGAAGATAGTCAGTGCACCTAAAACAACAATCAACACTAGACTCGTCCATTGGGTAGCATCGATTTTGCGATGGCGGTAATACACCCATAAAATTTGCGCGATGGTGGCAACCATTGCCACGATGGTGGCGGTATAGATGTCGGCAAACTTAAATGCGACAAAGAACAGAATGACGGGAAAAAGGTCGAATAAAAATTTCATGGTGTGATTATCGCTTTTATTGGCCCAATTCCACATTTTTACTGGGCTCAAAGCGCAATGACGCTGAGTTAATGCAATAGCGCAGGCCCGTTGGCTTAGGGCCGTCGGTAAAGACATGACCTAAATGCGCATCGCAATTACTACAACGCACCTCGGTACGAACCATGCCATAAGCACCATCTTGATGCTCCGATATGGCATCCGGATTGAGCGGAGTGTGGTAACTAGGCCAGCCACAGCCTGCATCGAATTTGGTGCCTGACTCGAACAAGGGGGTGCCACAACACACGCATTGGTACTTGCCGTTTTCCCAATGATCCCAATACTTTCCAGTAAACGGGCGTTCAGTATCAGCCTCGCGCGTGACGCGGTATTCGATATCGCTTAACTCGGCGCGGTACTCTGCATTGGTTTTTTTCATTGGTTTGACCTATTCTTTTTAACTAATTGATTTTTCTTATGATGAGCAACTGAGATCGGTTACCACCTCATCGGGCAATGGTGCGGATGCATATTGCTCAAACTCTGGCTGTTCATCAAATGGCC
>DAIPIK010000166.1:0-2802 GCA_036770845.1 Polynucleobacter sp.
CTTTAGCCCCTTTGCAAAGAGAGTTTGGAGTATCTGCAATGGATTAATCCGCCCATCGATTGCGGGTACTGGAATAAGCTCAACCTGAGGTATGGGATCGACGTTCACCCCGTCCCCTACCACCCAGATTTTCCGAATGCCGTCATCCTGCCATACCAGGGATTGATGCGGTAGGCGGCCACGGGGATCAATTACCACGCGTGCAGGGCTTTTTCCATGAACGAGACGAACAGTGAGTTGCGGATTATCGGCCAGCGCTGTTCCAACCCCAATCACAATGGCATCAACCAGGGCGCGCAATTGGTGGAGGTGAGTCAGGCCTGCTGGGCCATTCACGTATTTCGATTGACCCGTAACGGTTGCTATCCGGCCATCGATGGTTTGGCCAATCTGACCTATAACAACCATGCCGTCTGCCCGCGGGGTCCGCAAGGGCTCAAAAATGGCCTGTAGCGGTGACTGGGGCAGGGGGCGAGAGGCAAAAAAATCGATTAAAAACTGATCCCACTGGGGGTTTGATGGAACCGATAAACGCTCAGGCAATCTAGGTGGCTGCGATTGGGGAGGGGTCACAATGGGAAGACCTTATATACGGTTTTTGAAAAAAACGCCTCGCTGAAGAATTTACCATAGGGTGGGATAATATATTTTTAGGATTTTTGCCCCAACAACAGGTTGTTCAAAAATGGTGATGCCGGACCCCCTCATTGAAGTTGATCGCGCCATTTCGGAAATGCGCCGTGGTGCTGCGGTTCGCGTTTACGATGACCACAACAGTCTGTTGATGTTGGCGGTAGACGCATTAAACGCAGACTACCTGACGCTCTTGACTCGGGCCGGGACCACCCCTCCAAAATTAGTCATGACCGGCACGCGTGTGAATGTGCTTGGTATTGATAAATCAGATCGTCCAGTCAGCGTGTTGTCGCACCCACAAGGCATGTCACTCGATTTGATTGAGTATTTGGCTAACCCACTTTCGTCTTCGATGGTGCCGCCTAGTATGGCAAGCCTGGAAGTGCACGATGCAGATGCTCTTGAGCAGTCATGCGTCACCTTGGCCAAGCTCGCGCGCCTGTTGCCCTCTGCACTCATTGTTCAGAGTGCTGGTACTCCAGATATCCCTGCCGTTCAAGCCAGCTCAATACGGTCGTACATGACGATTGCTGCGCACTCGCTAACCATGGTGAGTGAGGCACGCGTTCCCTTAGAAAATGCAGAAAATGCTCGGGTAGTTGCTTTTCGTCCCCGTGATGGCGGTATTGAACACTTAGCCATTATTGTTGGCGATGTTAACCCTGCAGAGCCCGTATTAGTAAGACTGCATTCCGAATGTTTTACGGGTGATCTTGTGGGCTCTTTGCGTTGTGATTGCGGCAATCAACTGCGCGGCGCAATTGGTGAAATGGCTCTGGCTGGTAGCGGCATTTTGTTATACCTTGCGCAAGAAGGGCGCGGCATTGGCCTAGTCAACAAACTGCGCGCATACCAATTGCAAGATGCTGGCTTTGATACCGTAGATGCTAATTTGCAACTCGGTTTTGATTCCGATGAACGCAACTATTTACCGGCTGCGCAGATGTTACGCATGTTAGGCGTTGGCCGCGTGAAGCTGATGACCAATAATCCAGCCAAGGTCACTGCCTTAGGCAACTGCGATATAGAAGTGGTCGAGCGAGTGCCCCACATTTATCCTTCGAATCAGCATAACGATGCCTACTTAAAAGTGAAAGCTAAAAAAAGCGGTCATTTGTTTTAGCTTAGAACTGACTTTTGTATTTTTAAGACTTAAACCAAATACGCTCAAATACCCCATCTTTTTTGAAGAGTAGGTGTTGCAGTCCAGCCGCGATATGGACTACGGCAAGCGCAATCAGTGCTAGCACTAAGTAGCCGTGAATCTCAAACAATTGCTTGGCTAGTGCTTGGTCTTTGGGGATCCCGGGCAGTGCGGGTAGATGGTATCCGCCTACGGTAATAAGCGCTGGAAATGCAGTGACTCCGGCCCAGCCAAATAAGGGGACCAGTACCAGCAGTAAATACAAAGCAGCTTGAACCGACTGCGCTATTTGAATTTGCCCCCGAGAAATACTGCTGGGGTATGACGGTCTAGTCGAGCGCAGTTTAGTGATGATGCGAAGCCCGGTAACTAGTAAAACGATAAAGCCAATTAGCTTATGCCAGGAATACAGCGTATTAGTGAGCTCGTCCCACAGATTGGCTGCCGAACGGTCAGTCATCCAAAATCCCAGAACAAGGGAAGCCACTAGCAGTGCAGCCGTAAACCAATGAATTAGTCGCGTCATTACGGAATACGTTTGCGGCATCATTTACCCCCTTATAGGCATCAACTGCAATGAATTGGCTAAGCTATTTCTGCAGATTATGCCTTGCTTCATACAAAGCCGGTAGAGCAAAATTACTGTGCTGTAATTGGGGATATTAATTGGGCCCTAACCCATGGAATCAACTTTTTTATGCACTTACTAAACGCACTCCAAACATTAAAACGACGCATTACTCAATGCATCGATGATATCGATAGCTTTATACGCGCACACCTGCGCTGAATGGGAAATAGTCTTAAACCAGACTTACGATGGGCGCATGCAATTGTTTATTTGTTTTATTCCACATTTTGTATAGGCCATTAAGGATTCAATAGCATGAGCAGCATCCCCGATTTCAATACATCCCCTCTGTTTAGATGCCTTGCAAGCTTTAAGCTTCAGCATTGATCCTGCCACTGGGGGCGTCTTTTTTTGGCTCAATTTGGGGGGAAACGAATGCATTTCGCATTGG
>DAIPIK010000167.1:0-2795 GCA_036770845.1 Polynucleobacter sp.
GACTGCAGAACAGGTTCTAGAAGCGCTGGATCAAGCCAGCGTTCCTGCTGGCAAAATATTTACGGTTGAAGATATTGCGAGAGATCCGCATTATCATGCCCGCGGAATAATCGAAACAATCAAAATGAAGGATGGGAGTGCCTTGCAGGTTCCGGGGATTGTTCCTAAGTTGTCGCGAACCCCGGGCTCGATCAAATCACTGGCACCGGAGGTGGGTGAGCAAACCGATCAAATCTTGAGCGAGATCGGGCTCACTAGTCAGCAGATTGCTGCGTTAAAAGAGAAGGGCATTGCATTTACACACTGAGATGAATATGAATCGAATTTACTTTAATGAAGTTGCCACACGGGATGGCTTTCAGATTGAGCCAAACTTTATTCCGACCGATCTAAAGGTCGAATTGATCGATGCCTTAAGCCAATGCGGTTATGCAAAGATAGAAGCCACCTCATTCACATCGCCCAAGGCAATTCCAATGCTGAAAGATGCTGAAGAGGTGATGAGCCGAATTCAGCGCAATCCCAAGGTGGAGTATTCGGTGTTGGTACCGAATTTACGGGGCGCACAGCGCGCCTTGGATTCGAGGGCGGATGAACTGAATTTGGTCATGTCGACTTCAGAAACCCATAATCGCAGTAATTTGCGGATGGGACGCGAAGAGAGTTTCTCGGCTTTGCGCGAAGTGATTGAATTCATCAACGGCCGAATTCCAATTAACGTCTCTTTATCCACCGCATTTGGTTGTCCGATGGAGGGGGATGTTCCCCAGGATGTTGTGATTGATTACGTAAGCCGTTTTGATAATTTAGGCGTTCGTGGCGTCACTATTTGCGACACAACGGGTATGGCTCAGCCGGTACAGGTAACAAAAATGATCGACGCTCTTCACAAGCAATTCAAGCACCTGCAACTCACCATGCATTTTCACAATACGAGGGGTATGGGTTTGGCAAACATACTGGCTTCAGTGCAGTCTGGAATTACGCGTTTTGATGGATCATTAGGCGGTCTAGGCGGCTGCCCTTATGCTCCTGGAGCGAGCGGCAACGTATGCAGTGAAGATGCCATCCATATGGTGGATGCGATGGGATACGATACAGGTATTAATATAGATGCACTACTGGCGATTGCAAAAGGACTCCCCCAGATTGTCGGGCATGATGTCCCTGGTCAAGTTGCGAAAGCTGGACGCATTCATGATCTGCATCCAGAGCCGCCATGCCAATAGGGAGAGCGACATGATTGATCACTTAGACCACTTAGTTTTGACAACGGCAAAAGAAGCAGCCTGCATTGATTTTTATACCAGAGTACTGGGTATGCAATTGGAGTCTTTTGTTGGCGGAACGCCGCCAGTGGAGCGTAAAGCGTTTCGCTTTGGCAATCAAAAAATGAATCTACACATCAAGGGTAAAGAGTTTGAACCCAAGGCGGATATCCCAACACCGGGATCTTTGGATTTATGTTTTATCGCTGATCGACCATTGAGTGAGGTAATTGCTAAGTTGACTCAAGCGCAGTGGCCAATTATTGAGGGGCCGGTCATGCGGACAGGCGCCACGCAAAAAATTAATTCCGTTTACGTACGCGATCCCGATCAGAACTTGATTGAGATTTCCGAGCTAATCACTTAAGGACTAAAGCCATGCTCAAAAATATCAAATTAATTGCAATAAGCCTCATCTGTATTTCTTTTGCATCCGCCGGAGTACAGGCTCAAAGCTGGCCTAATAAACCTATTACTCTGGTTGTGCCAACAGCGCCTGGCGGAACAACCGATTTTTCTGCGCGGCTGGTAGCGGACTCCATGAGTAAGACCTTAGGAGTGCCGGTATTGGTTGATAACAAACCCGGAGGATCCGGCAATATTGGTAATCAATTCGTTGCACGATCGAAGCCGGATGGCTATACCTTGCTCGTGAGTTATAGCGGATACCACGTTGGAAATCCCCATTTATTTAAGCAGGCAGGCTGGGATCCGATTCGTGATTTTGCTCCAGTCGGCATGATGACGGTAGCTCCGCAGGTAATTGCAATTAACCCCAAGTTACCAATTAATAATTTGAAGGAACTGATTGCGTATGCGAAGAAGAATCCGGGTAAGTTGAATTACGCCTCTTCGGGATCTGGATCCATTCAGCACATTGCAGGTGAACTCTTTAAACAACAAACAGGAACATTCATTACCCATATTCCGTATCGCGGATCGGGCCCTGCAGTTCAAGATTTAATGGGTGGGCAGGTTGATATGTTTATTACAACTCCCGCTGGCGTTGTCAGCCAAATTCAAGCTGGACGGTTGCGTGGTTTAGCCGTCACTGGAAAGAAGCGCCTTGGCGCTTTGCCACAGATGCCAACGACAGATGAAGCGGGCTTACCCAATTATGAATTAGATTCGTGGTTTGCTTTATTTGCACCTGCAGGCACCAATCCGGAGATCATCCAAAAGCTCAATCTAGCTTTGGGATCGGCTCTGAAATCGCCAGAAGCCCAAGCTAAAGCGGACAGTGCTGGAACAACTATTCAAACGATGACGCCTGCTGAGCTGGGGGAGTTCACACGGAAAGAGTTGGATCGCTGGGGTAGGGTGATCCAAACTTCCAAAATGACGGTTGATTAAAGCAGGGCTCATAATCGGCTGGTCCACCAGAAAAGCAAGCCCTCATCAGAAATGGTGGGGTTTTTTGTCTTTTGAGTATTAATTTAAGTAATGGTTGGTGCGTGCATTCAAGCTCAATGAATAATCTAAACCTTGTTTTGCGCACAATTGGCGCACTACGAAATTTTATTAAAT
>DAIPIK010000168.1:0-2782 GCA_036770845.1 Polynucleobacter sp.
CGGGCGGCCTCATCATGCGCACGATTAATCCCAACAACATTTTGGGTTGCGTGGTGTATCCCGCTACATTTACGCAAGCGCCCGGCGTGATTCGCCACGTGGAAGGAACGCGCTTCCCGATTGGCGAGCTTGATGGCTCGGTATCCGATCGGGCGAAGATGGTTTCCGAGTTGATGGCCGCTGCTGGTTTTAAGTCACCGATTCTAGAAGACATCCGTGCTGAGATTTGGCTCAAACTTTGGGGCAATATGACCTTCAATCCCATTAGCGCTTTAACGCATGGTCACCTCGAAGGAATCTGTCAGCATCCGCTAACGAAAGATTTGGCGCGTAACATGATGGCCGAGGCACAAACCATTGGAGAGAAGCTGGGCGTTACGTTCCGGGTGGATATCGAACGCCGGATTGGTGGTGCCGAAAAAGTCGGTAAGCATAAAACATCGATGTTGCAGGATTTAGAAGCAGGCCGCTCACTCGAAATTGACGCCTTACTCGGATCGGTTATTGAACTCGGTCAGATCACCAAGATCCCAACACCATGCCTCAGTACGGTTTTTGCATTAACCAAAGTGTTGGATGAAAACGTCCAAGCTTCCAATGGCAGTTTGGCTTTGCCATTTGCTGCAGGGTATTAAACCTGACTGATTCAGTAATGTGGATTTCTAGAGCGTTTTAGAGTTAGTTTGGTAGTAAAGAAAAAAGCCTCAAAGCAGCAATGCCTTGAGGCTTTTTTATATGAGCCCTGGGTATTTACTCGAATGTGTTGTCGAGCTGCCCTACGCCATCAATCACGATGCTGACCTTGCTGCCAGGCTTCATTGAGCCAACACCAACTGAGGTGCCGCAGGCAATGATGTCACCGACTTCAAGAGTGATGTCTTGGGAAACCAAGCTCACCAATTTGGCGGGTTGGAAAATCATATCGGCTACTGGATAATTCTGGCGCTCCTGATCGTTCAAGATGGTTTTAATGTGCAACTGGCTTGGGTCGATGCCAGTGGTGATGTAGGGGCCAAAGACACCAAAGGTATCGAAGCTCTTCGAGCGAGTCCACTGGGCATAGCCGGGGTCACGATTGAGGATTTCAATCGCAGTGACGTCATTAATGCAGGTATAGCCAAAAATAGCAGAGGCGGCTTCGGCCTCACTAATGCCTTGGCAACGCCGCCCAATCACAATGCCGAGTTCGCCTTCGTAGACCACTTTGCCAGAGTAGGACTTGGGCATACGAATGGTTTGATTGGCAGCCAGAAATGAGCTATTGGATTTCAAGAAATACAGTGGCTCTGCTGGTACCGCATGCTCAAGCTTGGTCACCAGGGCATGGAAGTTATCAACGAGCGCAACCATCTTCGTTGGCACGCAGGGAATATCAATCACGACATCGGATAGCTTTAGTGTGGCACCGGTTGGGGCGGGATTGCAAAACAAGTCTCCGCTGTACACCGTGATTTGATCGTTCTGAACTTGCCCAAAGCCAATTTGACCTTGGTGCTGATAGCGTACCCATTGCGTCATAATGAATTCCTTTTGTTTTCAGTATTGAATGCGTTCTATCTTATCAAGGATCGGTTATGTCCCAGTCTGCGGCTCCAGCTGAAATCCGTTTTGCACCGGAATTCGATCAACCCGTGCGTTACATGTTACGCACCCGAAGCTATTACCTGGGCTTAGGTTATGAAAATCCCTATGTCTGGGCACATTACATTGACGCACCATTTACACCACTCAAGAAACCGCTGAGCGCATCCAGGTTGGCCTTGGTGACAACGGCGGCACCTTATCAGGCAGATAAGGGTCCGCAAGGTGCAGGCGCAGCATACAACGCGAGTGCAAAGTTTTATCAGCCTTATGCAGGATCAATGACCAGTAAGCCGGATTTACGCATTGCCCATGTTGGGATTGATCGCCAGCACGCCAATATGAGCGATAGCGAATGCTGGTTTCCCTATGAGGCGGCGCATGCTGCCCAGCAATCGGGCCGAATTGCATCGCTCTCGCCCCGTTTTTATGGATTACCCAGTAATCGCAGCCAGCGCCATACCCTCGAGATCGATGCGCCCGCAATCATTGCGCTGTGCCACGCAGATGCAGTGGATGTTGCGGTATTGATCCCCAACTGTCCGATCTGCCATCAATCCCAAAGTCTGTTGGCCAGGGCCTTAGAGTCTGCAGGCATCTCCACTGTGGTGATGGCGAGCGCAAAAGACATTGTTGAGTACTGCGGTGTGCCACGTATGCTCTATAGTGATTTTCCGCTGGGCAATGCTGCGGCAAGACCAAATGATCCAGAGTCCCGCGCAACTAATTTTGAGTTGGCGTTGCGTTTATTGGAGTCGGCGGTCGGACCTCGAACCACGATGCAGTCGCCGCTAATCTGGAGTGATGATCCAAGCTGGAAGCTCGACTATTCGAATATTGAGCGCTTGTCTCCGCAAGAGGTGCTGCGCTTGAAAGCCGAGGCAGAGGCGGTGCGTGAAACGGCCAAAGCCTTGCGAATAAAAACGGTGGGTAAGTAAGTCAATCTAGGAGATGTGGTCGGAATGAGAGGATTCGAACCTCCGACCCCCTCGTCCCGAACGAGGTGCGCTACCAGGCTGCGCTACATTCCGTTTTGTATTGCTCTATGGCGATGCTGATAACTGGAATCGCCAATGCATCTATTTTATCTGACTAGCACTGCCTGGAAAAGGAGCTAAAACAGACTACTACATTTGCCTTGCAAGAGAGTATTCGCATAGTGCAATCAGGGAGTCTGTAGCAGCATTCTTTGGGAAGGCTT
>DAIPIK010000169.1:0-2773 GCA_036770845.1 Polynucleobacter sp.
AGTCACTTAGCCAATTTAGCCGAGGATAGGCATCACATTCGCCGCCGCGTAGCTTATGAGCGTAATGGCAGCTATCAAGATGGCAGTATTTTTATGGCCATGAAAAAACTACATGCTGCAGGCGTAAGCAATAAGCTGATTTCCAAGACACTGCAAGAAAGTTTTATCTCTCCAGTGCTTACAGCGCATCCTACTGAAGTGCAAAGAACCAGCATTTTGGAGGCTGAGCGGGATATCGCCAATTTATTGGCTGCACGAGATCAGATTAAAGAATCATCTAAAGCAAATAATTCACAAAAGGATGCCCTGCTCAATAAAGATCTGAAAGCCAATGAGGAGCAAATTCGGGCTCGTGTATTGCAGCTCTGGCATACCCGTTTATTGCGATTTACTAAGCTAACAGTTGCCGATGAGATTGAGAATGCCCTGACGTACTATGAAACTACTTTTCTGAGGGAAATTCCCAAGATTTACGCTGAATTAGAGGATTCGCTTGCCGGAAACCCCGTGGCAAGTTTTCTGAAGATGGGCCAATGGATTGGCGGTGATCGCGATGGCAACCCGAATGTCAGTGCTAAGACGCTGGAGTATGCAGTATCTAGGCAAGCTGAAATGGTATTGCGTCATTATTTAACGGAAGTGCATTACTTAGGTAGAGAGCTATCCGTATCCGCGCTACTCCTTAAATTCCCGAAAAAAATGCAAGCGCTTGCAGCCAGCTCGCCAGATACCAACGAGCATCGTCAGGATGAGCCCTATCGCAGGGCGCTCACCGGTATGTATTCCAGACTTGCAGCTACTTTAAAGCGCTTGACTGGAACAGATGCTGCTCGCCACGCTGTGGCGCCGCAAAACCCCTACCTCAGTGCACACGATTTTTTATCGGATCTCAAGACAATCGAAGCCTCACTCGTGTTGCAAGGTGCAAAAGCGCTGGCAGATCGCCGCTTGCATGGCTTGATTAGAGCGGTTGAGGTCTTCGGTTTTCATTTGGCTACGGTGGATTTGCGTCAAAGCTCAGACATGCATGAAGCTGTTTTGGCTGAACTTCTTAAAGTGGCATCCATTCAGGCGGATTATTCAAGTCTTTCCGAAGCGCAAAAACGCGAACTCTTACATTCGCTACTGAAAGACCCAAGACCACTTCGTGTGGTGGGGTATCAATACTCTGAGTTTGCCATTTCTGAAATCGCTATTTTTGAAATGGCTAAGAAAACGCGCCAGCTGTTTGGTAATGACGCTATTCGCCACTACATCATTAGCCATACCGAGACTGTCAGCGATCTACTAGAGGTTTTATTGCTGCAAAAAGAAGTGGGGTTGATGCATGAAACTTTAGGCAAGAAGTCCTCGGCTGATCTCATTGTTGTTCCTTTATTCGAGACAATTGAAGATTTGCGCAATGCCGCCCCGATCATGCATGAATTCTATGCCTTGCCGGGCATCTTAGATTTGGTAAAGCGTTCTGGTGCTGAGCAAGACATTATGTTGGGCTATTCTGACTCGAATAAAGATGGCGGGATTGTTACAAGCAATTGGGAGTTGTATTGTGCTGAGCTGGCCTTAGTTACGGTATTTGAGCCGCTGGAAGAGAGGCATGGTCTAAAACTCCGCTTGTTTCACGGCAGGGGCGGCACAGTTGGTCGTGGCGGAGGCCCTAGTTACGAGGCAATCCTGGCTCAGCCTCCCGGAACAGTCCGCGGACAAATTCGCTTAACCGAGCAGGGCGAAGTGATTGGATCCAAGTACGCCAATCCAGAGATTGGCAGGCGCAATCTGGAAACCTTGGTCGCCGCAACGCTAGAGGCCACTTTGTTAAAGCCAACCAAGCAAGCCAGTAAGGCCTTCTTAGAGGCTGCAGCGACAATCTCACAAGCAAGTATGAATGCGTATCGAGGCCTCGTATATGAGACGCCAGGATTTGCAGAGTATTTCTTTGATGCGACGCCCATTCGTGAAATTGCTAAGCTCAATATTGGTTCTCGGCCAGCGAGTCGTAAGGCTAGTCAGCAAATTGAAGACTTAAGGGCGATTCCATGGGGATTTAGCTGGGGTCAGTGCCGTTTGACCCTTCCGGGTTGGTTTGGTTTTGGTTCTGCTGTTGACGCGTTCTTAAATCACCCTAAGGCTGCAGACAAGAAAGCCGCACTCGCTCTTTTGCAAAAGATGTATAAGGATTGGCCATTCTTTAGGACCTTGTTATCGAATATGGATATGGCTCTAGCCAAGAGCGATTTAGCATTGGCCTCCCGTTACAGCGAGCTAGTCCCTGATGTAAAGCTGCGCAAGAGGATATTTACTGCTATCGAAGCGGAGTGGAATAAGACGGTAGATGCCTTGACTTTGGTTACTGGAGAAAAAGTACGTTTGGCTAATAATCCATCCCTAGCAAGATCGATACGCAATCGCTTCCCCTATATTGATCCACTTCACCATCTGCAGGTCGAATTAGTAAGACGCTATCGATCAGGCATGCATGACGATAGGGTACAAAGAGGTATTCATATTGCCATCAATGGAATTGCGGCTGGACTTAGAAATACTGGCTAGATTAAGCAGAGATCCATAGAGATCTAATTTTGGTCGTTAGCTGCCATGATCTAAATTAGCGTTACTTAAAGTAACGCTTGCCTTGTGTCAGGGTATCAAATACAAGCAGCCCATTACACACCATATTTTTACTCATTTAGTGAGCAAGGGAGCTATTAAATCAGGTGATTATTCTGAAATAGCGCCAATACTTAGTGCTCAAGTTTGCAAACAGTTGTAAATT
>DAIPIK010000170.1:0-1156 GCA_036770845.1 Polynucleobacter sp.
CCTGAGGCCTGGAGGGGTCCTGATTGTTCAGGGATATACGCCCAAGCAATTGGAATATAAAACAGGCGGCCCTTCGATACTGGAACACCTGTATACCGAGGATATGATCCGTGCTCTGATTGGTGATCTAGAGCCGATTGATCTGTGTCTGTATGAAAAAGAATTATCCGAAGGACCAAAACATACCGGGATGTCGGCCTTGTTAGGTTTGGTGGCGCGTAAACCGGTATAAAAAACTAAACGCTCCATTTGCGCAGAATGGTATTAACGTACTGCTCCAGTTCTGGTGGTCTTAGGGCGCCCGACAATCGATCTAGTTCTTTTCCCCCTTTAAAGACGGCCAAGGTTGGAATCGAGCGAATCTCAAATTGCGATCCGAGCGCCTGTTCTGCTTCGGTATTGACCTTTGCAAAGACCAGTTGGTTTGCATAGCGCTGGGCCGCTGCTGCAAACGTCGGGGCAAACTGAGTGCACGGACCGCACCAGGGCGCCCAAAAATCAAGCAAGACAGGTAAATGGCTTTGTCCCGTTACTTCGGCAAAATTACCTTGATTTAATTCAATCGGCGCAGATAGGAGACTTTTCTTGCAGACGCCGCAGATTGGATCTTGTGCAATGCGATCGCTTGGAAAGCGATTTTGCTTGTGGCAATGGGGGCAGCTAATTTGCATTGAATGCTCCTCTACGAAATGGCTTTATACAACAAACTGAGGGATATAAAAAAAGTAAAGATGGCAAACGCCTGTTGTATTCGCGGCCCGCTGATTTGTTTTGCAATCACACCGCCCAGTAGCATTCCAATAATGGCCCCACCTGCAAATGGAAGGCCGATTGACCAATTTAGGTGACCTGCTAACGCGGCACTCGTGACGCCCGTAATCGAAATCAACGCCAGCACGCCTAGCGAAGTGGCAACAATCGATTGCATGGGCAGGTCGGTATATTTTTTTAGGGCGGGGACAATAATGAAGCCGCCGCCAACGCCGAGCAGTCCAGATAAAAAGCCGGCTATTGCGCCAGAGCCCATGAGCGCACGCGCACACGGTACTGACCAAATTAAGCGACCAATCGATTGGTCTAGTTTGCAGGGTGGGGCAGGCAGTTCTTTTGGAACGTTGCCAGTGATTTCTTGCTGGGCTTGAATCAGCATCCGAAC
>DAIPIK010000170.1:1256-2757 GCA_036770845.1 Polynucleobacter sp.
ACCAAGAGCGGAACCGACAGAATGCCTCCGCCAGCCCCGGTCAAGGCCATCATCATGCCGACGAAGACCCCAAGCCCTACGCTAACTGCACTAATGCTATCCATATGGCTCAGTATCCACCTTCAAGTAATAAATCCATATTTATATTATATATTTAAATATAATGTTATACTGGGAACATGAACACACCAACCCAAGCAACCGTAAAAGCATTCTTTGATCCGCAAACGTGGACCTACACCTATGTGGTGTATGAATCGAAAGGGTCGCCATGCATCGTGATTGATTCCGTTTTAAATTACGACCCCAAGTCGGGTCGCACCAAAACGCATTCGGCGGATGAAGTCATTTCCTTCATCAAGGACAACCAGTTGCAACTCGAGTGGATTTTAGAAACCCATGCCCATGCTGACCACTTGACCGCAGCACCCTATATTCAGGAAAAACTGGGGGGAAAGATCGCGATTGGCGATCACATTACCACCGTGCAAAAGGTATTTAAGGGCGTCTTCAATTTAGATGATGTTGCGGTGGATGGCTCGCAGTTTGATGTGCTGATCAAAGAAGGTGAGCCGATTGCGTTTGGTAATTTATCGTTCAAGGCTTTATATGTTCCTGGCCATACCCCTGCCTGCATGGCATACGAGATCGGCGATAGCATCTTTGTTGGCGATACCTTATTTATGCCGGATGTCGGAACGGCGCGCTGCGATTTCCCTGGCGGCAGTGCCAGCAATTTGTATCGCTCGATTCAATCTATTTTGAAGTACCCACCCAGCACTAAGCTGTACATGTGCCACGATTACCCTCCGAATGGTAGACCGCCCGAATACCAATCGACTGTGGCGGATCAAAAAAAGAGCAACATTCATGTGCATGATGGCGTTACGGAAGAGCAGTTTGTCGCTATGCGCAATAAACGGGATGCTGGACTCGAAATGCCCGTACTTATTTTGCCGTCGATTCAGGTCAATATTCGTGCAGGCCATATGCCCAAACCAGAGGGTAACGGTACTGCGTATTTAAAGATTCCATTAAACGCGCTGTAAACGCATTAGGACGAGAAGGGCAATCATGCCAGCAACCATTGATTTAGAACGCATGCGGACTTCAGCGGATGAGGCTTGCCGTTTAATGAAAGTATTGTCGAATCCTGACCGCATGCTATTGCTTTGTGAAATTAGTCAAGGTGAGAAGTGCGTTGGTGAGCTTGAAGACATATTGGATATCCATCAGCCGACGCTGTCGCAGCAATTGACTGTATTGCGCAATGAAGAGTTGGTTGAAACCCGTCGTGATGGCAAGTTAATTTATTACTCCTTATCCAGTGCCATTGCGGTTGAAGTGATGACATTGCTTTACAAGCACTATTGCCGTAAGTAGATCCGATTCATTACAACCAGGAGTTCATTATGAAATGCAACGTAGGCAATGCGGATCGCGCTATCCGAATCATCGCAGGTTTAGTTTTAATTGGACTTGCCGCGACAAGCACGATTGG
>DAIPIK010000171.1:0-2755 GCA_036770845.1 Polynucleobacter sp.
CAAGGCACCTTTGATGCGGGTGGTAATTTACCCTTGCAACCTGCACCACGGGTGGGATTACAGCTAGCCCAGCAGAAGAATAATTGGTTAGCCAATGCCAGCTATACCTATAGCTTTGAGCAAAATCGTTTGGCTTCTTGGGAAGTAGGTCCTACGCCAAGCTATAACTTACTGAACGCCGGTTTGTCGTATACCGAGAAAGTCAATAAGATCAGCTGGACCGGCTACCTTAATTTGCGTAACTTGCTCAACGAGCAAATCCGTTTTGCTACTACCCCGATGGCCGTGCGTTTGTATGCACCCCAACCCGGTCGCAGCCTAATGGTGGGGGTACGCGCCGCCTTCTAACGGGTATCGCGCAGTTGCGCTGTGATCAGGCTCTGGCTCAGTTCGGCCAGAGCCTTTCTATCTTTGAGTGCAGGTAGTTTTTCGCTAATGCTGATCTGGGCGCAAATAGGCGGGCTGCAAATGAGATTCCACATCGAGTCCACTAAGCCCATATCGCCAATAAAGGCAGGGGCTGTCGTTTTTTTACCCGTCTGCAAATCAAAGTACTGAATGGCAAGGACGTACACTGGTACGCTAGCAACAATAGCCGCCTCAAATAAATTCGACTTAAACGGCGCTACCTGCCAGCCATCGGTGGAGGTGCCTTCCGGAAAAATGCAAATGGCTTTTTGACTAAGTTGCTCAGCTATTTCCTGGATCATATTGCGAATGCTATTGGACTTACCCCGCTCAATAAAGAGCGTACCGAGCTGTTTAGCCATCCAGCCAAAAATAGGCCAACTCGCAACTTCGGATTTGGCGACAAAATAATGGGGCTTAAATGCATTGATCACATGAATATCAATCCACGAGATGTGATTGGCTGCCATTAAGTAGTGGGCGTCTTCCAAGTGCTCTGCCCCAATCACGCTTAGGCGCATCTGAAAGATACCGAGCAACTGCGTGCACCATTTGCGAATGGAGTGATGCCGCTGCTCTGCTTTAAGCCAGGGAAAGATCAGCAACAAAATGAAACAGCCTTTGAAGACCTGCCCGATGATGCGCAATACAGTAAGAAAACGGCCAAAGATCATATTTAGTCAGAGCAATGCAACTGGGTTAAAAGATTCGGAATGCCTTCAGCATACTAATCTAGTAAGTCATAAAAATGACACGAAATTGTCATGAAGGCTACATATTACGATGGCTTAATACACCTCAATGACGCACTACCGAGCCATCTGGATTTCAGACGTGCACCTGGGTACTTCCGGTTGCCAGGCCAACTACCTCCTCGATTTCTTAAAGCACAACGAAGCCGATACCTATTACTTGGTTGGTGACATTATCGATGGCTGGCGTCTCAAGAAATCCTTCTATTGGCCACAAACACACAATGACGTGGTCCAAAAATTACTGCGTAAAGCCCGTAAAGGCGCTAGCGTGTACTTCATTCCAGGCAATCACGATGAAAGCGCGCGCCAATATATCGGTACGTCTTTTGGCGATATTCAGGTGGTGGAAGAGATTATTCATACAACCAAGGATGGCAAAAAGCTCTGGGTGACGCACGGCGATTTATTTGATGGTGTGATGCAGTACGCCAAGTGGCTGGCCTATGTGGGCGATAACTTGTATTCCCTGATTTTGTACATGAATCGCTACTTTAATTTGATTCGAATCAAAATGGGCTTGCAGTACTGGTCACTATCGCAATACCTAAAGCACCAAGTCAAGAATGCCGTGAGCTACATTGCCGATTTTGAACACATCATGGCGCGCGAAGCCCGCATGCGCAATTGCGATGGCGTCGTTTGCGGGCATATTCACAAAGCCGAAATTCGGGAAATCGATGGACTCATTTATTGCAACGATGGCGATTGGGTTGAAAGCCTGAGCGCCCTCGTTGAAACCACCGAAGGCGAGCTCAAACTGGTTTTTTGGAACACCATTTTGGGCGATCCTGCCCCAAGCATTGCCAATACGGAACTACTCCATATGGAAGTCGCTATTAGTAAATCACGTGAAGAGGCCTTAGCATGAAAATAATGATCGTAACGGACGCCTGGGAACCCCAAGTCAATGGGGTTGTTCGCACTTTAAAGCAAACCTGCCATGAACTTAAGCTAATGGGTCATGAGATTGAGATGATCACGCCCAATCAATTCAAAACCATTCCTTGCCCTACCTATCCAGATATCTCTCTGTCACTCTTTCCCGGGAAAGGCGTCGCGCGCAAAATCAAGGATTTTGAGCCCGACGCAATTCACATTGCAACCGAAGGCCCCTTAGGCTTATCCGCAAGAGCCTATGCGGTGCGCAATCGCCTGCCCTTCTCTACTGCTTACCATACCCGCTTTCCTGAATACGTTCATGCGCGTACGGGCATCCCCATTTCCTGGACATACGCTTTCTTGCGCTGGTTTCATGGCCCATCGATGGCCGTTATGGCGCCAACCATTGTGGTCAAAAATGATCTAGAAAAATTTGGCTTTACGAATGTGGTGCTGTGGTCACGCGGTGTGGATACCGAGGTATTCAATATGCAAGAATCAAAAGTGCTGAACTCAGCCCACCCGATCTTTCTGTACGTTGGCCGCGTTGCCGTTGAGAAGAACATCAACGCCTTTTTAGAAATTGATTTACCTGGCTCAAAATGGGTAGTAGGCGATGGCCCCGCCATGGCCAAAATCAAGCAGCAATACCCGAACGTCAATTATTTAGGAGTTTTACAGCAGCCCGAGCTAGCCAAAGTCTATGCGGCCGC
>DAIPIK010000172.1:0-2718 GCA_036770845.1 Polynucleobacter sp.
TGGTGCCCAGAAGAGGACTCGAACCTCCACAACCTTTCGATCGCCAGCACCTGAAGCTGGTGCGTCTACCAATTTCGCCATCTGGGCATTGGGCTCTATTATAGGGCTAGCGGCCATTTTCCCTCACATCCACCGGAATACTTACTTCATGAATGCAAGCCATGCGTAAATCTGTGCCCTTAGTTCCGCGTGAATCCGATCGCCTCGGAACGATTCAGGGTCATCGCGATGGCTTTGGCTTCGTAGTTCCAGACGATGCAGGCGAGGACATCTTTCTCTCCGAGCGGGAAATGTCCCGTGTAATGCATGGTGACCGAGTCAAAGTGCGGGTGATGGGAACCGATCGGCGTGGACGCCCCGAAGGGCAAATTGTTGAGGTGATCACCCACGTGAATCGCCTTGTGATTGGACGTTTATTAAATGAGAACGGCGTTCTCATTGTTGCTCCTGAAGACAAGCGCATCGGTCACGACATTTTGATACCGCCCAAGGGGCAGCTCAACGCCAAACTAGGCCAGGTTGTTAGTGTTGAAATCATTGACTATCCCGACAGTTACCGCCAGGCAGTAGGCCGAGTAGTCGAAGTGCTGGGCGAAATCGATGATCCCGGTATGGAAATCGAAATTGCCGTTCGTAAATACGGCGTACCCCATGAATTTTCTGCAGCCACCATGAAAGAATCGGCCGCGCTTCCAGAAGGGGTGATTCAGGAGGATTTAGAAGGGCGGGTTGATTTACGCGATGTGCCCCTAATCACCATTGATGGTGCTGATGCCCGTGACTTCGATGATGCGGTGTATTGCGAGCCAACGCAGTTTGGAAAAGTCAAAGCATGGCGCCTGATTGTGGCAATTGCCGATGTGTCGCATTACGTCAAGCCCGGACATCCCTTGGATGAAGAGGGACTGCTGCGCGCTACCTCGGTGTATTTTCCGCGTCGCGTTATTCCGATGCTGCCAGAAAAGATTTCCAATGGACTGTGTTCTTTAAATCCGGGGGTGGATCGCCTTTGCATGGTCTGTGACTCGGTGATTGATGTGCACGGTGAAGTCTTGGCTTATCAGTTTTATCCTGCGGTAATGCATTCGGCGCAGCGTTTTACCTACGATGCCGTGTGGGAGGTCATTAGTAACTCCAACGGCCCCGAAGCGGCGCGTTTTGCACAGTTCCGTCCACTCCTAAGTAATTTGTATGGCTTATTTAAAATCTTATTGTCTGCGCGCGAAAAGCGGGGTGCCTTGGATTTTGAAACTACCGAGACCCAAATTATTTCGAATGAGCTGGGCAAAATTTTGCGGATTGAGCCGCGCACCCGCAACGATGCCCATCGCCTGATTGAAGAGTGCATGTTGACTGCCAACGTCTGCGCTGCTGATTTTTTACAGAAAAATAAGCACTTGGGTTTGTACCGCGTTCATGCCGAGCCATCGGAAGAGAAAATCATGACGCTGCGGCAGGTCCTGCGCACGGCATCCTTAAGCCTAAGTGGTGGCGAAAAGCCGCAGCCCAAGGATTTTGCTCGCCTGATTAAAGAAATTAAACCCAGGCCGGATGCAACCATGTTGCAAACCGTGGTACTGCGATCAATGCAGCAAGCGGTCTATCAGCCTGAAAATGTCGGGCATTTTGGTTTGTCGTATCCGGCCTATGCGCACTTCACCAGCCCGATTCGGCGTTACCCCGATTTATTAGTGCACCGTGCGATTAAAGCCATCCTACAAAAGAAGCCGTATTACCCCAGTCTGCCAGAGCGTGTACCACTGAACCTCACCTTGCCACGCAAGGGGCAAGCGCGCACCAATGCATCGGAAGCGAAAAAGTCACAGAGTGCCAGTAGGGAAGCCGGTCCACAAAAGGGCAAAGGCGCTGCGGCGAGCGGCGCACTCGCGATATGGGGTCAACTGGGTGTGCATTGCTCATCCAATGAGCGGCGGGCTGATGAGGCATCGCGCGATGTGGAGGCCTGGCTCAAGTGCTATTACATGCGGGATCACCTCGGCCAAGAATATGCGGGCTCGATTACCGGAGTGGCCAGTTTTGGACTTTTCATTCAACTGGAAAATCTCTTTGTGGAGGGCATGGTGCACGTCACGGAACTTGGCGGCGACTACTACCAATACGATGAAGCCCGTCAAGAGTTGCGCGGCGAGCGCACCGGTATGCGTCACCGTTTAGGTGATCGCCTGCACGTCCTCGTTAGCCGGGTGGATTTGGATGCACGCAAGATTGAGTTCTCCTTAGTCAAGTCCGTCATCAGTGAGCGCGATGGCGTGCGTAGCCGCACCCTCGTGCTAGCGAGCGATACGGGCAAGCCGAATAAAAAAGCAGCGTCCAAAAAGTCACGGCCCTCGAGTAAAGCGCCGAAGAAAAGTGCTGGCGTTAATGTGAATGCGGCCAAGGCAGCTGGCAAGCAAGGCGCTAAGCAATCCAAGTCAGCCAAAGCGTCACGTGGTAAGTCGGCCGCCATTCGTACCCCAGGTAAACCTGCTGGTAGTAAGCCGCCCACCCGCAAAGGAAAGCGCTGATGAAACAAATTATGCTCGGCTTTCATGCGATCCAGGCGCGCTTGCGTCTTGATCCCGATAGCCTCAAGGCGGTCTACTTTGATCCAGCACGGCGCGATCGCCGCATGGGTGATTTTTTAAAACAAGCCGAATCGATTTTGGGTGATCGCCTGCATTCTGCAGATTCAGAGCGCTTGCATAAATTAGCCGGCCA
>DAIPIK010000173.1:0-2707 GCA_036770845.1 Polynucleobacter sp.
ATGGCTTGCTTTCGCATCACTACAGCAAAACGCATGGTCTTGGCTTAGCCCTTAACAAGAGGAGTTGAAATGGGTTTGCATTTGACGATCGCGATCTTAGGTATTTTGAACCACGATGTTCGGAAACTTACTGCTCATGTCTTTGCTGAGATTGGCAACCCGAATCGCAACCTGACGTGCAATGTTTTTATACACTGCGCTAATGGCGCCGTCCGGGTCTGCAATCACCGTAGGCCTACCCGAGTCAGCCTGCTCACGAATCGATAAATTCAGCGGCAAGGATCCCAAGAAGTCCACGCTGTAGTCTTTGCACATTTTTTGACCACCGCCCTCACCAAAGACATGCTCTTCATGGCCACAGCTAGGACAGATGTAGGTTGACATGTTTTCAATGATGCCAATGATGGGCACGCCGACTTTTTCAAACATCTTTAAGCCCTTGCGCGCATCAAGCAAGGCGATGTCTTGGGGTGTTGTCACAATCACCGCACCGGTGACCGGAACTTTTTGAGACAAGGTCAACTGAATATCGCCAGTGCCCGGTGGCATATCGACAATCAGGTAATCCAAATCACGCCAGCGTGTCTGCTTGAGTAATTGCTCCAAGGCCGAAGTCACCATCGGGCCACGCCATACCATCGGATTATCGGCATCGATTAAGAAGCCGATGGAGCTGGCTTGTAAGCCATGGCCTTCCATCGGTTCGATGGTGTTTTCTTGCAAGGATTCGGGTCTGCCGGTAATGCCCAGCATCATCGGCTGGCTGGGACCATAAATATCCGCATCCAAAATGCCAACCTCAGCACCTTCTGCAGCGAGTGCGAGTGCGAGATTGACTGCTGTGGTTGATTTACCAACGCCGCCCTTACCGCTTGCTACGGCAATAATGTTTTTTACATTGGGCATTAACTTCACACCACGCTGAACAGCATGCGCCACGATGCTACTGGTGACATTCACGCTGACGTTCTTTACGTCCGGCAATTTCCGAATGGCATTGACAACCAAGGTGCGGATTAAATCAATTTGGCTTTTTGCCGGGTAGCCCAACACCACGTCCAATGAAACTGCGCCGTCATCCACCTTGAGGTTTTTGACTGCTTTTGCAGTCATGAGGTCAATTTGGGTATTTGGGTCTAAAACGGTTTTTAAGGTCTGTTGTACAGACTCAATACTGACTGCCAATGTCATCTCCCTTACTTTTCTAATTTACGATACTTTTAGTATTGTATTGAGCCCTGAGAATACAAGGTAACGCGCCTCAAATAGCGCCTAGGTTAATCGCAGGAGGGATTTTTTGCTGAAATACCCGCATAGCCATTCAAATGGGGTATTTGGCATTCCGTTTGAAGCCGTTTCGGGGCCATTTATAAGCCCTGATTGCAATGTGGTCAGACAGTAGGCTTGTTAATCGACGACTGGAAAGCCTGCCTCGCTAAGGATGGTAACCAGTGCCTCCCGACTCAGTCTGGAGTCAATCTCCACTTTCTGGGAATCGAGGTCGACTTGAACCGTCGCCTCAGCATCCTGCATTTGTATTGCCCTAGTAACTGCTTTCGTGCAGCCGCCGCAGGTCATGCCAGTAACAAATAGGGTTTGCATTTTATTTCCCTCCGCTGGATTGAATCTTGCAGTAGATTATCCCTAGTATGAACTTAAGTTCGAAAGACAGCGCGCGTTTCGTCTCGATTGATATTGAGGGTATGACCTGCGCCTCCTGCGTCAGTCGCGTTGAAAAGGCTTTAGCCAATATGCCAGGCATTGAGGCAGCTACGGTCAATCTAGCTACCGAACAGGCGCGCATCCGCCTCAAGGAAGAAATTCCTGGAATGAATCAACACATCATCGACGTGATTCAAAAAGCAGGTTATGGCGCTAAACAAAGTGCAGCGCCCGGGCAGATCAAGGAAGCGAAGCAATCGGCATTTTGGTCGGCCGATGGCCTGGGCCCGGTGCTACTCAGCTTTGCTTTATCCGCCCCACTCGTGCTTCCCATGGTGCTCATGCCATTTGGAATCCACTGGATGCCAAGTGGCTTATGGCAGCTTTTGCTCGCGAGCCCAGTGCAGTTTGTATTCGGTTGGCGCTTTTATAAGTCTGGATTCAAAGCACTGATGTCCGGCGCTGGCAATATGGATTTACTGGTTGCGCTGGGGACCACTGCAGCCTACGGCTTGAGTGTCTATCAGCTCGCATTTGGAGATCCCCATGCTCTGTATTTTGAAGGGGCAGCAGTCATTATCAGCATGGTGCTCTTGGGTAAGTGGCTCGAGGCGCGAGCCAAACAGAAAACCGGTGAGGCCATTCGTGCACTGCATGCCTTATGGCCACAACAGGCAAGAGTACTCAAGACAAATGACCTTAGCCTGATCAGCAACAATGCAGCCGCTATTAACCAACATACCGAACTACCGCTCGAGCAAGTACTGGTAAATGATCTGGTGATGGTTTTGCCCGGTGAACGCGTACCAGCCGATGGCTTCATCGTGCTTGGCAATAGCCATCTGGATGAATCGCTGCTGACGGGAGAGAGTCAATCCGTAAAACGGGGGATTGGCGATGCCGTCATTGGTGGCTCACTTAATGGCGATGGTCAGCTGGTTTTCCGAGTGGGTGCAACCAGCACCGACAGCATGCTGGCAAACATCATCGATTTGGTTGAAACCGCACAAACACAGAAGGCCCCAATTCAGCGCTTAGTCGATCA
>DAIPIK010000174.1:0-2706 GCA_036770845.1 Polynucleobacter sp.
TCGAGCATGGAACGCAGGGATGAATTCGCGCCATCGGCTGCAATCACCAAACTGGCTTTAATCTCGACCGGCGATTGCGTGCCATCCAATCTGAGCAAAGCACCATCGGGCTCGATAAACAGATTGTCGAGCGAGCCAACAATGCACTCCAATTTGGACTGAAAGCGGCAGGCTTGTTCGAGTGTGTGCTCTAGTAAATCGGATTCCCCGATCCAGGCGAGCTGGGGAACACCTGCTTCAAATGCGGAGAGATGCAGCCCATCGCTGGCTTGACCCCGGTCGCCATAGATGCGCATATCGCGGACTACTTGGAGGCGGGCACGATCAATCGCATCCCACACTTGCAGGGATTGCAATAGGGAGCGAGTCCCAGGAGAAATCGCATAAATGCGTTCAGCCCAGTGATCCCCGCTTGGTTTGGCGGTTTGCTGGTCTAAATCCGGCGCAATTTGGACCACATCAAAACCCTGTTGCGCTAGGCCCAGAGCGCATGCCTTACCGACAATACCTCCTCCTATGATGGCAATATCGCACTGACGCGTTTTGCCAGCAACCGGTATGGGCACCTTGGCTGAAGAAGCGGATTTGGATGAATTGAATGCCATAACCCGATGATATCGAAACAAGCCGAATTACAATGGAGGCATGTCTTTAAAATGCGGCATCGTCGGCCTGCCTAACGTCGGCAAATCCACCCTCTTTAATGCGCTTACCAAAGCTGGAATCGCGGCAGAAAACTATCCCTTCTGCACGATCGAGCCCAATGTAGGCGTAGTCGAGGTTCCTGACCCCCGTTTAGCTGCTTTGGCCGCCATTGTGAGCCCAGAGCGCATCGTGCCGGCGGCCGTCGAGTTCGTTGATATTGCGGGCTTGGTTGCCGGTGCATCGAAGGGCGAGGGCCTTGGCAATCAGTTTTTGGCCAATATTCGGGAAACCGATGCGATTACCCATGTGGTGCGCTGCTTTGATGATCCGAATGTGATTCACGTCGCCGGCAAGATCGATCCCATCTCCGACATTGGCGTGATTGATACGGAGTTGGCGCTTTCCGATCTGGCCACCGTTGAAAAAACCCTGAATCGCTCCAGCAAGGCCGCCAAGTCTGGCAATGATAAGGAAGCGGCTGCCTTGGTGGCCGTTCTAAGCAAGGTGCAGGCTCATTTGAATGAGGCTCAGCCAGTGCGGAGCATGAGCCTAAGTGATGATGAGAAGTTACTGCTCAAGCCCCTTTGCTTGATTACGGCTAAGCCTGCTATGTACGTTGCCAACGTCAAAGACGATGGCTTTGAAAATAACCCCCATTTGGATGCCGTGATTACCCATGCAGCGAAAGAGGGTGCTCCAGTTGTGGCGGTCTGCGCGGCAATTGAAGCTGAAATTGCCGATTTAGATGATGCAGATAAAACTGAATTCTTAGCCGATATGGGCATGCAAGAGCCTGGCCTAGATCGGGTGATTCGTGCAGGTTATACCTTGCTAGGTTTGCAGACCTATTTCACGGCAGGTGTAAAAGAGGTGCGTGCGTGGACCATTCACGTTGGGGATACTGCACCGAATGCAGCCGGCGTGATCCATACCGATTTTGAGCGCGGCTTTATTCGAGCGCAAACCATTGCATTTGATGACTTCATTCAATACAAAGGCGAATCAGGCGCGAAAGAGGCGGGCAAAATGCGCGCCGAAGGAAAAGAGTACATCGTCAAAGACGGCGACGTACTGAATTTCTTATTTAACGTCTAGGCCTATTTAGCCTGCGCGAACTGCTTTTTCAAGGCATTTCGATAGTTCTTCATAGCGTTTCATTGCTAACTTAGTAGGTACGACGTGTTTTTTGCGACCATCTTCCTCTGAGGCCATGTCGATCAAGCCCATCGCCCGCAAATTTTTCAGTCGGCCGTGTAAGGTTGCTTGGGAGCCGAATTCAGAAAGCGAAATCAAATCACCTACCAACATCACTTGACCTTGGTGCGCACTTAAAACAATTTTATTCAGCAAGCTTTCCTCGATGGCATCTACTTTCATGCCCGGGTTGATGCGATCGAGCACATCAATTAGATTGAGAAAGCGAATATACGCCGGGTTCTTGGATTTGAAAGTAGCTGCCATTTTGTATGTGAAGAAGATGATTTATGAAGAAGTTATATAACAATATACACCCTAAGGCTAATAATAAACGCCCACTGCCGTAATAGAGTGATGAATTAGGTGCATACAATAGAAGGCATGAAATACCTCAGCATTACATCTAGCAGCACATCGCTTTTTCTGATGGGCGCCCTCATTAGTGCTCTACTGTACAGCATCATATTTTTTCTCAATGACTTGGTCACTGAGGCTGTGAAATACGATTTAGGCGTGAGCTGGATTTACTTGCCAGCGGGCCTGCGCTTATTACTCATTTTGATCTTTGGTTTAGCGGGCGCCATTGGCATTGCAGTCGCCTCATTCGCTATTTCTTATTTTGGGGTTTTCCCAACTGATTTAGTAACCTGTATCGGCATTGGGCTCATATCCGGATTTGCGCCGTTGTTAGCGAAGTGGGTTGTTGTCTCGAATATCCCCATTAACAATGACCTCAGCAATTTAAGTCTGCAAAAAATTGTTTTCTGCGTCGTTGTGTATGCATTTATGAGCGCTGGATTACATCAGATTTGGTTTGAGTTACGCGATTTAGAGTCAGGTAGCCTAGATCATTTTTTAGTGATG
>DAIPIK010000175.1:0-2698 GCA_036770845.1 Polynucleobacter sp.
TCGATCCTGAAAAAGCTACTGCCGAAGTGGAGCCGGGCTTAGTTCTGGATCACCTCAATGCCAATTTAAAAAAACATGGGCTGTGGTACCCCGTTGATGTTTCTACTGGGGCGCAAGCGACGATTGGTGGTATGGCCGGAAACAATTCCTGCGGCAGTCGGTCCCTGGCGTACGGCAATATGGTGCACAACGTCTTGGGCATTGATGCATGGCTGGCCGACGGCCAACTCGCGCAATTTGCGAACTATGGTCAGAGCACTGGAAGCGCGAAACAGCTCGGTGATTTTGTCAA
The DNA here is from genome assembly GCA_036770845.1 of Polynucleobacter sp. GTDB lineage: Bacteria > Pseudomonadota > Gammaproteobacteria > Burkholderiales > Burkholderiaceae > Polynucleobacter. The sequence continues at coordinate 293 of DAIPIK010000175.1, forward strand.
AGGCTTAGCCAATCGTTTGCAACCGGAAATTGAAGCGATGTTTCCGAAAGTCATGCGCCGGGTCGCTGGCTATAACTTGGATGTATTTCATCCACAAAGCGAATTACCCTATACCAAAGACGGTAGCGTTAACTTGGCACACTTGTTGGTGGGTAGCGAAGGGACACTGGCCTACTTCAAATCACTGCAACTGAAATTGGCTCCATTGCCGCAGCACAAAGTGCTTGGGATTGTGAATTTCTCCAGCTTCTACCGCGCCATGGATAGCGCGCAGCACATTGTCAAATTAGGTCCTACCGCCGTTGAATTAGTCGACCGCACCATGATTGATTTAGCGCGGCACAACCCCAGCTTTAAAAAGACCATTGAGAGCGCACTGATTGATGCAGCCGGCCCAACGCCCGAGGCGATCTTGCTCGTGGAGTTTTCGGGTGAAGCGCATGCCCCACTCTTAGAGCGCGTTGCAGCGCTCAATGAATTAATGAGCGACTTGGGTTTACCCAATTGTGTAGTCTCGATGCCGGATGCCGGCCTGCAAAAAAATCTGTGGGAGGTTCGTAAGGCGGGTCTGAACATCATGATGAGCCTCAAAGGCGATGGTAAGCCCGTCAGCTTTATTGAGGACTGCGCCGTACCACTCGAACATTTGGCCGAATACACCAGCGCACTCACCGACGTCTTTTCCAAGTACGGCTCACGCGGCACCTGGTATGCGCACGCATCGGTTGGCACCTTGCATGTCCGGCCGATCTTGGATATGCGCCGCGATGGCGCGCAAAAAATGCGCGCGATGGCAGAAGAAGCTTCTGAACTGGTACGTCGCTACAAAGGCGCTTATAGCGGCGAGCACGGTGATGGCCTGTGCCGTGGCGAATGGATTAGCTGGCAATTTGGTCCGAAGATTACCGATGCCCTGCGTGAGATCAAACATGCATTTGATCCAGATGGTTTATTCAATCCGGGAAAAATCATTGATCCGCCGAAGATGGATGATTCAAGTTACTTTCGCTTTCCACCCGAATACAAAATCATTCCCCTCAAGACCAATTTAGATTGGTCGGCATGGAATGTGCAAAACAATCCCGTCACCGAAGAGACGAGCGCGCCCGGTAGTGGCGGCGATCCAGCGCATGGCTTCTCCAAAGCAGTGGAGATGTGCAATAACAATGGCCATTGCCGTAAATTCGATGCCGGCACCATGTGCCCCAGCTACCGCGTAACCCGTGATGAAAAACACCTTACCCGTGGTCGCGCCAATACCTTGCGGCTAGCTGTATCGGGGCAACTCGATGCCGCGCCGGGAGAAGATCCGCTGACTACTGCGGCCGTAAAAGATGCCATGGATTTATGCGTCAGCTGCAAAGCCTGTCGCCGTGAGTGCCCAACCGGTGTCGATATGGCGAAGATGAAAGTGGAGTATTTAAGCCATTATAAAAAACGCCATGGTCACACGCTGCGTGATCGCCTGGTGGCGCACTTGCCGAACTATGCGCCGATCGTGAGCCGCATTCCAGGTCTACCGGCCTTACTCAATATTCGAAATCGCATCCCTGCGATTGCCAAGATACAAGAGTGGTTCACCGGTATTTCGGCAGAGCGTACGCTTCCAATCTGGCGTAGCGATACCTTTTGGAATGCACCGATTGATTCCGCAGCAAGCGCAGCACAATACCGTTTCACACCAGAGCAACTGCAAGAAGAGAGTAAGGCGGTCGTTCTCTTAGTTGATACCTTCAATGCGTATTTTGAGAACGAGAACGTTCATGCAGCGATTCAGGTGCTACGCTCCGCTGGGTATCAGATTCACATTCCGCAAATGGATACGGCAAACAGTGCTTCCGCCACAGAACAGAAATGCACAAAGCAATTTTGTTGTGGTCGCACCTACCTTGCTGCCGGCATGGTTGATGAAGCTAAAGTCCGCTTAGGTGCTTTGGTAGATCACTTGGCGCCCTATGCCGAGCGCGGTATTGCCATCGTCGGCCTGGAACCCTCTTGCCTCTTCACCCTAAAAGACGAGGCCTTAGTAATGGGCTTTGGACAAAAGGCCGTGGCCGTCAGCCAAAAGGCGCAGCTGCTGGAAGAGTTCCTAGTCGATGAATCCAAGTCCGGCAAACTCAAACTCAATCTCAAACCAGCCGATCGCGCTGTGCTGTTTCATGGCCACTGCCATCAAAAAGCATTTGCTGCCGTGACGCCAGCGCTGGAACTCCTGCAACTCATTCCGAATGCAAATCCGACACTAATTGAATCATCCTGCTGCGGCATGGCCGGTAGCTTCGGTTATGAAGTCGAGCACATTATCGTGTCAAAGCAAATGGCAGAATTGAGTTTATTGCCGGCAATACGGCAAGCGCCCGATAGCTGGGTGGTTGCCGATGGCACGAGTTGCCGTCATCAGATTCA